>NZ_JAKUXK010000012.1:0-181620 GCF_026782865.1 Streptococcus mitis | reverse complement strand
TCGAATCCTGTCTTCCCGATATATGGCGGTGTAGCTCAGCTGGCTAGAGCGTCCGGTTCATACCCGGGAGGTCGGGGGTTCGATCCCCTTCGCCGCTATAATGATCTTGTTGGACCTTTAGCTCAGCTGGTTAGAGCTCTCGGCTCATAACCGAGTGGTCGTAGGTTCAAGTCCTACAAGGTCCATTTGAATAGTATGGAGGATTACCCAAGTCCGGCTGAAGGGAACGGTCTTGAAAACCGTCAGGCGTGTAAAAGCGTGCGTGGGTTCGAATCCCACATCCTCCTTTTATATTAACGCGGGATGGAGCAGCTCGGTAGCTCGTCGGGCTCATAACCCGAAGGTCGTAGGTTCAAATCCTGCTCCCGCAATAAGGCTCGGTAGCTCAGTTGGTAGAGCAATGGATTGAAGCTCCATGTGTCGGCGGTTCGATTCCGTCTCGCGCCATTTTTACTTATAGTATGTATGCGGGTGTAGTTTAGTGGTAAAACTACAGCCTTCCAAGCTGTTGTCGCGAGTTCGATTCTCGTCACCCGCTTTGAACTCTGTTCAAATTACCAAGTTTTTTAACTTGGGCGCGTAGCTCAGGTGGTTAGAGCGCACGCCTGATAAGCGTGAGGTCGGTGGTTCGAGTCCACTCGTGCCCATTAATTGGAGAATTACTCAAGAGGCTGAAGAGGACGGTTTGCTAAATCGTTAGGTCGGGTAACTGGCGCAAGGGTTCGAATCCCTTATTCTCCGTTTGAATGAGAGTTTATAACTCTCTTTTTTCTTGCTTCTTTGTCAACTGTAGTGGGTTGAAGAAAAGTTAAGCTCGAGAAAGGACACATTTCGTCCTTTCTTTTTTGATGTTCAGAGCGATAAAAATCCGTTTTTTGAAGTTTTCAAAGTTCCAAAAACCAAAGGCATTGCGCTTGATGAGTTTGATGTGATTATTCGTTGCTTTCAATTTTGCGTTGGAATAAGGTAACTGACGGGCATTGACGATTTTCTCTTTGTCCTTTAGAAAGATTTTAAAGACAGTCTGAAAAAGAGGATGAACCTGCTTTAGATTGTCCTCAATGAGTCCAAAGAATTTCTCAGACTCCTTATTCTGAAAGTGAAAAAGTAAGAGTTGAAAGAAATCATAGTAATGTTTCAAGTCTTCTGAATAGCTCAAAAGCTTGTCTAAAATTCTTTATTCGTTAAGTGCATGTGAAAAGTAGGGCGATAAAAACGTTTATCGCTGAGTTTACGACTATCCTGTTGAATGAGCTTCCAGTAACGTTTGATAGCTTTATATTCATGAGATTTTCGTTCAAATTGATTCATAATTTGGACACGCACAGGAATCATAGCACGGCTTAAGTGTTGGAGTAAAACAGTCCACTGGACTGTTTTAGCCTAAGTTTAGAAATATAATAACGAAGGGTGAAAGCGATCTAGAATGATTTTAATATTCGGGAGTGAAACAGTCTGGGAGACTGTTTCAGCCTGAACCTAGAAATTCGAAAGTGAATCTGTTTAGCCAAGTTATAGTAGGGACTAAACATATCTATAGTAATGATTTTCACCTGACAACGAACGGTTCTATCGAAGAAAGTGATTTCGGATGACAGTTTGTGTTCTACCTTCAAGAACAGCGATGATAGTGAGCTTTTCAAAATCTTGCGCAATGAAGCTCATCTTTCCCTTAGTAAAAGTGTACTCATCCCAAGACATAATCTCAGGAAGGCTAGAAAAATCATGATTAAAACGGAAGTCATTGAGCTTGCGAATGACAGTTGAAGTTGAAATGGACAGCTGATGAGTAATGTCGGTCATAGAAGTCTTTTCAATCAACTTTTGAGCAATTTTTTGGTTGATGATACGAGGGATTTGGTGATTCTTCTTGACGAGGGAAGTCTCAGCCACCGCCATTTTAGAGCACTGATAGAACTTAAAACGGCGTTTTTTAAGGAGAATTCTAGTAGGCATACTAGTTGTTTCAAGGTGAGGAATCTTCGATGGTTTTTGAAAGTCATATTTCTTCATTTGGCTTCCGCAATCAGGACAATATTGGGCATCATAATCCAGTTTAGCGATGATTTTTTTGTGAGTATCCCTATTAATAACATTCACAAATTGGATACTATGATCTTTAATGTCTAATAATTTTGTAATTGTTCCATATTATTTTTTATAATGATGGTTTGGCCGCTTTTCGTTATAGATCTTATGGGACTTTTTTCTACAATAAAATAGGCTCCATAATATTCATAGGAGATTTACCCACTACAAATGTTATAGAGACTTTTTATATAGTTTATTTTTTATTGTATAACTTTGCTATTACTTCCAAGTTTTTAGTGAAATTTCTCCGCTATTTAGCCAAATTTCTTTTCCGTTATCACATTGAACTAAAAGTTTACCACTTTCAGAGATGTCCTTAGCAAGTCCCTTGTAGTCTTTTTGATCTAGTGTAAAAGTAACTTCTTTTCCTAGGACGAATGACTGTTTTTTATATAGGTATAATAGCTCTTCTGCTGGCGTTTCGAAGAAAACACGCCATATCTCTATAATTAATTCATTTCTGGTTATAGGTGCTGGTGCTTTAAATAGACTAGCAGCTTTTTCTTTTAATTCCTGGGGGAAGTCTTTAATAGTAAAGTTGATTCCTACTCCAATAATGATATCTGTGACTAGGCCTGTTTCTACAGACGTCATTGCCTCAGTAAGGATTCCTCCAATTTTATGATTGTTTAGGTAGATATCATTGACCCATTTTATGTCGACATCTATTAAAGTTAGGTTCTTAATGGCTTTGTAGACAGCTCCAGCTACAAGTAGTGTGTAGGATGGTAATTTGTCATAGGCGAGATTTGGTTTAAGATGGAGTGTCATATAAATACCACCTTGTGGTGAGTAGAAGGAACGTTGAAAACGGCCTCGCCCTGCTGTTTGATAGGAAGCTATATAGAGGGTGTTTGCTTCATTTCCTAAATCAATTGCTTCTTTTGCATCCAGTTGTGTTGATTTTGTTTCGGGTTTAAAACTGACTTTAATTGGAAGATTTTCTTCTAGAATCTCTGGAAGAATAAGGTCACCATTCATCAGTTTATATCCTTTGTTTTTGATGCTATCAATTTCAATGCCTTCTTGTTCTAGTCGCTTGATGGCTTTCCAAATTGATGTTCGGCTTAGGGATAGTTCTTCTGCAATTTTTTCTCCGCTGATATAGTCGGTTTCTTTAGTTAGAATTTGATAGACAGCTTGGTAGGATTTCATAGTGTTGCCTTTCTTTAAGAATAGTATATGATTTGAATCTAGTTTGGATAGTTGCGCCTAATCTATATTTTATTACTACTATTTTAACATATGCCTACTATTTACGGCATGATTTTCTTAGAGAAAATGCAATCATTAAGATAGAGTTTTGAAATCTCAGTATTTTTGCTCGCTTTTTTACCTAGGGAAACGTTTCCTTTGTTTTCAAATCGCTAAAAAAGTGGTACAATATAGGGTAGCTTACTATTATCTGAATCAGCTGATTTGGAGAGAAAGGATTCATTTTGAAATCAATAGGCTTTATTAAAAAGCTGAAAGGGTTATCTAGTAAAGAGCTGATTTTATTGGGAATTATCCTGAGTATCTTTTTACCCTTTTATCTTTTTGTAGTTGTATTCTGTTTATATATTATCAGTTTGATTTTTACAGGAGACATGAAAAGTATTCTTCAGAAAATGGGGGAGCATCCGATGCTGCTTCTTTTTCTTGGCTATAGTACTGTTATATCCGTTTTTGCACAAAATTGGATGGGTCTTGTTGCTTCAGTAGGAATGTTTCTATTTACTGTTTTCTTTTTGCACTATCAGTCGATTTTATCACATAAATTCTTTCGATTGATTTTGCAGCTCGTCTTGTTTGGTAGCGTCTTGTCAGCTGCTTTTGCGAGTTTAGAACATTTCCAAATTGTGAAGAAATTTAACTATGCTTTTCTTTCACCCAATATGCAGGTGTGGCATCAGAATCGGGCAGAAGTGACCTTCTTTAATCCTAATTATTATGGAATTATTTGTTGTTTCTGTATCATGATTGCCTTCTATCTGTTTACAACGACCAAGTTAAATTGGTTGAAAGTATTCTGTGTGATTGCAGGCTTTGTGAATCTCTTTGGTTTGAACTTTACTCAAAATCGAACTGCCTTTCCTGCTATTATCGCTGGAGCCATTATTTATCTCTTTACGACCATTAAAAACTGGAAGGCCTTTTGGCTTAGTATTGGAGTCTTTGCGATTGGCCTGAGTTTCCTCTTTTCCAGTGATTTGGGAGTTCGGATGGGGACTTTAGACTCTTCTATGGAAGAACGCATTTCTATCTGGGATGCTGGGATGGCCTTGTTTAAGCAAAATCCTTTTTGGGGTGAGGGGCCATTAACCTATATGCACTCTTATCCTAGGATACATGCTCCTTATCATGAACATGCTCACAGTCTTTATATTGATACGATTCTGAGTTACGGAATTGTGGGGACTATTTTATTAGTTTTGTCTTCTGTTGCTCCTGTTCGCTTGATGATGGATATGAGTCAGGAGTCGGGGAAACGTCCGATTATCGGTCTTTACCTATCTTTCCTTACAGTGGTTGCTGTGCATGGAATCTTTGACTTGGCCCTCTTCTGGATTCAGTCAGGTTTCATTTTCTTGCTAGTTATGTGCAGTATTCCATTGGAGCATCGAACTTTGGTATCGGATATGACGGATTAAGTTTATAAGATTAAAAAATTCTTCTACCTTGGGTGGGAGATTTTTTTACTGGGGAAAATTATTTCTAAATCGAAATAGTTGACAGTTAGAATAATGAGTGTTACAATTGTTTTATTCTTTTCGATATCGAAATAAATTGGAGGTGTCATGAAATATTGTCATTTGCTAGCCCATCATATTCGTTTGTTAAACGGGCGGATTTTTCAAAAGTTACTGAGCCAAGACCCTGAAGCTCTTTATCGTAGTGAACAGGGTAAGATTTTAGCGGTTTTATGGAATAGTGAAACTGGCTGCGCAACTGCGACAGATATTGCTTTGGCGACTGGACTTGCTAATAATACGCTGACGACTATGATAAAAAAGCTTGAGGAACAAAATCTTGTAACCGTTAATCCATGTGGAGAAGATAAGCGTAAGAAGTATTTGGTTTTAACAGAGTTGGGAGAGTCTCAGAAAGAAGTGGGGCATCGTGTCAGTCAGAAATTGGATACGATCTTTTACAAAGGATTTTCAGAGGAAGAAATTCGTCAGTTTGAAGCCTTTCAAGAAAGAATTTTGGCTAATCTGAAAGAGGAGGAAAATGAAGTTTAAAATGGAGCAAATGAGCTGTTTATAAGTAAAGGCCACTTTTGACTTTGTTTTCCAACTCTTAGGACAAGGAAACTAAGTGGTTAGCTATGGTCGGACTCAGATTGACGGAGTTGCCTATGCACAGTATGACATCTTCCGTCTAGAAAATGGGAAAATTATGGAGCATTGGGACAATAAGGAAGTCATGCCTAAGGTAGAAGACTTGACCAATCGAGGAAGTTTTAAATTGAGGATACAGAATGATTGAATACAAAAATGTAGCTTTACGTTACACAGAAAAAGATGTCTTGAGAGATGTTAATTTACGGATTGAGAATGGCGAGTTTATGGTTTTAGTTGGGCCATCTGGCTCAGGTAAGACGACCATGATTAAGATGATTAACCGTCTCTTGGAACCGACTGATGGAAATATTTATATGGATGGCAAGCGCATCAAAGACTATGATGAGCGTGAACTGCGTCTTTCTACTGGTTATGTTTTACAGGCCATTGCACTGTTTCCCAATCTAACGGTTGCGGAAAATATTGCCCTGATTCCTGAGATGAGGGGCTGGGCTAAGGAAGAAATAGCGAAGAAAACCGAAGAGCTTTTGGCTAAGGTTGGTTTACCAGTGGCTGAATATGGACATCGACTTCCTAGTGAACTATCTGGTGGAGAACAGCAACGGGTTGGTATTGTCCGTGCTATGATTGGTCAGCCTAAGATTCTTCTCATGGATGAACCCTTTTCAGCCTTGGATGCTATTTCGAGAAAACAGTTGCAGGTTCTGACTAAAGAATTGCATGAAGAGTTTGGGATGACAACTATTTTTGTAACCCATGATACGGATGAAGCCTTGAAGTTGGCGGATCGTATTGCTGTTTTGCAGGATGGAGAAATTCGCCAGGTAGCGAATCCCGAGACCATTTTAAAAGCTCCTGCCACAGAATTTGTAGCAGACTTGTTTGGAGGTAGTGTTCATGACTAATTTAATTGCAACTTTTCAGGATCGTTTTAGTGATTGGTTGACAGCTCTATCTCAACATTTGCAGTTGTCGCTTTTGACCCTGTTACTAGCTATTTTTATTGCAGTCCCCTTAGCGGTATTTCTTCGTTATCATGAAAAGATGGCGGACTGGGTTTTGCAGATTGCAGGGATTTTCCAGACTATCCCGTCTCTGGCCTTGTTGGGACTCTTTATCCCCTTGATGGGAATTGGAACCTTGCCGGCCTTGACAGCATTAGTGATTTATGCGATTTTTCCGATTTTGCAAAATACCATCACTGGACTCAAGGGAATTGATCCGAGTCTGCAAGAGGCTGGGATTGCCTTTGGGATGACTAGATGGGAGCGACTCAAGAAGTTTGAAATTCCACTTGCCATGCCTGTCATTATGTCTGGGATTCGCACGGCGGCCGTTTTGATTATCGGTACGGCAACCTTGGCGGCCTTGATTGGGGCAGGGGGACTGGGGTCCTTTATCCTTTTGGGAATTGACCGTAATAATGCCAGTCTGATTTTGATTGGGGCCCTTTCTTCTGCAGTGCTTGCCATTGCCTTTAACTTCCTACTAAAAGTGATGGAAAAGGCAAAATTGCGGACGATTTTTTCTGGTTTTGCCTTGGTGACCATATTGCTCGGTCTGTCTTATAGTCCAGCTCTCTTGGCTCAAAAAGAGAAAGAAAACTTGGTTATTGCTGGGAAGTTGGGTCCAGAACCAGAAATCTTGGCCAATATGTATAAGTTGCTAATTGAAGAAAATACCAGTATGACTGCGACTGTTAAACCGAATTTTGGGAAAACAAGCTTCCTCTACGAAGCTTTGAAAAAAGGCGATATTGACATCTATCCTGAATTTACTGGTACGGTGACTGAAAGTCTACTTCAACCATCACCGAAAGTGAGTCATGAGCCAGAGCAGGTTTATGATGTAGCGCGTGATGGCATTGCCAAACAGGATCATCTAGCCTATCTCAAACCCATGTCTTATCAAAATACCTATGCTGTAGCTGTTCCGAAAAAGATTGCTCAGGAATATGGCTTGAAGACCATTTCGGACTTGAAAAAAGTGGAAGGACAGCTGAAGGCAGGCTTTACACTTGAGTTTAATGACCGTGAGGATGGAAATAAGGGCTTGCAATCAATGTATGGTCTCAATCTCAATGTAGCAACCATGGAACCAGCTCTTCGCTATCAGGCAATTCAGTCAGGCGATATTCAAATCACGGACGCTTATTCAACCGATGCAGAGTTGGCGCGTTATGATTTGCAGGTCTTGGAAGATGACAAGCAACTCTTCCCACCTTACCAAGGGGCTCCACTGATGAAAGAAGCTCTTCTCAAGAAACATCCAGAGTTGGAAACAGTTCTCAATAAATTGGCTGGTAAAATTACTGAAAGCCAGATGAGTCAGCTCAACTACCAAGTCGGTGTTGAAGGCAAGTCAGCAGAGCAAGTAGCCAAGGAGTTTCTACAAGAAGAAGGTTTGTTGAAGAAATAGTTTGAAAATGTCAAACTCAACTTTGTTAAACGACCATATAGAAAACTGCTCAGACAATGTTGTCTGGGCTTTTTTGATTGTTGAAAAGATGAAAACTCAGTAGCCTAGAAATAAGGCAACTGAGCTCTACTCTGTATTCAATTTTTAGGAATGAGAAGGTCTAGATAAAACTGGACAACTTCCTGGTATGTAAAGTCTTGTCCTTTTTTGAGCCACCAGGTCAATGTCTCGATAAAGTTGGACACGACCAAGTGTTGGAGGTAAGAAGTAGGCAGATTAGTGTGGGCTTCTTTTAACTCATCAGCCAACATGGGATAGACATGGTGTTCTAGCTCTTTATGGAGTTGACGGAGGAAGTAGTCATTTTTGGAAAATAGCAGACTGGTAACATGGTCCTGGTTTTTCTGAAAATGTAAAAAGATATGTGCGAGGTAGTCCTCGGTAGTAAAGTGTCCTTCCCTTTCAAAGAGATGATGAAAGAGGTAGCGACAGAGCTCATCTAAAAGGAGTTCCTTGCTTTCATAGTGACAGTAAAAAGTAGAACGCCCAACATCTGCTAGGTCAATGATATCCTGAACAGTAGTGGCATCATAGCCTTTGTCGTTCAAAAGTTGTAAAAAAGCTTGATAGATGGCTTTTTTCGTCTTGCTGACTCGACGGTCTCTTTTTGGCATGTAGACACTTGAGACAAACTGTTCAGAACTGAACATGGCTGACAGTTTGCTTCTATCCTTTCTTTGAATTTTATTAGATAATACAAATGAAAGAAGTATGTATATACCCATTATACCAAAGGAGGGAGAGAAATGAGTTCTAAAACATCTATCTGGTTAGCTTTTTTCTTAAATTTAAGCTATGCGATTGTTGAGTTTATCGCAGGAGGAATCTTTGGTTCGAGTGCAGTTCTTGCTGATTCCGTTCATGACTTGGGAGATGCTATAGCCATTGGCATCTCAGCCCTTTTAGAAACAATTTCAAACCGTGAAGAAGATAGACAGTACACCTTGGGTTACAAACGTTTTAGTCTTTTAGGAGCCATGCTAACGGCTGTGATTCTTATGATAGGGTCTGTCCTAGTGATCTTGGAAAATGTCACAAAGATTGTTCACCCGCAACCCGTCAATGAGGAAGGCATCCTCTGGCTGGGAATCATTGCAGTAGCCATTAATGTGCTAGCAAGTCTGGTAGTTCGTAAGGGGAAAACAAAGAACGAGTCAATTCTTAGCCTGCATTTTTTGGAAGACACTCTTGGTTGGTTGGCCGTCATTCTAATGGCGATTATTCTTCGATTTACGGACTGGTATATCCTCGATCCGCTTTTATCACTAGTTATTTCTATCTTTATTCTGTCGAAAGCCATTCCTCGCTTTTGGAGCGCACTGAAAATTTTCCTAGATGCTGTGCCAGAAGGAGTCGAGACAAGTGATTTGGAGAAGGATTTAGAGGCTCTACCCAATGTCAACAGTGTCAATCAACTTAGCATTTGGTCCATGGATGGTCTAGAGAATAATGCTATTGTTCACATTTGTATCAAGGACTGGGAACAGATGATGGAAACCAAAGAAGTGGTGCGTCAATGTTTAGAAGAAAGAGGCGTGCAGAATATCACTATTGAAGTAGATAGCAGTCAAAGCAATCATGCGCAACATAAGCGGAGGGTGAGAGAATTAGAGCAGAAGCATGGGCATCATCATTAGAAAAGCGACCTCGCTAGAGGTCGTTTTGTTATCCTATTCATTCCTTGTACTCTCTCTCAATGTCAGTCTGGTTCCCAGCATAGTCAGGCTAGGGATTTTGCGACCGTGTAGAACTTCCTTATTAAGAATATCCATACCTGCTCGGCCCATTTCTTCAGTATAAACTGTGATGCTAGAGAGGGGAGGATAGACTTGCTTGGTCAGGCTAGTATCGTTAAAGGAAATGAGGCTGACGCGGTCTGGCAGGCTGATTCCAGCTTCTTGGAGCGCACGGAGGGCACCGATGGCTAAACTATCACTGGCAGCAAAAAATGCTGGTGGGAGTTGGTCTCCCAAGCTCTGAATGGCTTCCTTCATCAAGTCATAGCCAGACTGGGCAGTAAAGCTTCCTTGAAAGACCAGTTCATCATGATAGATTCCTTTTGTTTGACTGTAGTTCTTAAAATTTTCAAGTCGCTTGTCCTGAATGATTTCTTCTTGGTCAGTTGTTTCCTCAAGGCCGGTTAAAATTCCGATACGATTCAATCCTTGGCTGAGGAAATAATCGACAACCTGTTTCATGGCAGTGTAAAAGTCCGTGATAATGCAGGTGTGTCCCAGGGAAAGTGTATCACTGTCTAGAAAGACAAGAGGCTTTTGGTATTCTTCAAAGGCAGAAATCTGAGCTCGACTAAACTTTCCGATGCAGAGAATCCCAATCACTTCCTCGCTTAGGGTAAAAGGATGGTCATTAAAATAGCGCAAAATATCATAGTCCAGTTCTTGGGCTCTTTTTTCTATGCCTAGGCGAATCTGGTAGTAGTAGAGGTCGTCCAGCTCCCCTTGTTCGCTGACCCATTGGATAATGGCAATCTTTTGCTTGGGTTTGTGGGACTCGCCTGTCTTGAGGTGTTTGGTGTAGCCTAGCTCTTCAGCAACGGTTAAAATACGGTGTCTGGTTTCTTCTGTAACAGATAGGCTCTGGTCGCGATTGAGGACGCGGGATACGGTCGCGATAGAGACAGAGGCTAGCTGTGCAATGTCTTTTAAGGTAGCCATAAATCCTCCTCCTTTTAGGTTAGTATATCATATTTTTCTGTATTTTACTGATAGTTTAGTAAAATTTTAGTAAAAAGGATTGACCTTGGGAAATCCCTTGGATACAATAGAAGAAAACGATTACACGTTAAGGTGACTTAACGCACAGTAAAAGGAGAATTCATATGACACAACATCTTACTGCTGAAGCTCTTCGTAAAGATTTTCTTGCTGTTTTTGGTCAAGAAGCAGATCAAACTTTCTTTTCACCAGGCCGTATCAATTTGATTGGTGAACACACGGACTATAATGGTGGACATGTATTTCCAGCAGCCATTTCCTTAGGAACATATGGGGCAGCTCGCAAGCGTGAAGACCAAGTTTTGCGTTTCTACTCAGCTAACTTTGAGGACAAGGGCATTATCGAAGTGCCTCTAGCTAACCTCAAGTTTGAAAAAGAGCACAACTGGACCAATTATCCAAAAGGAGTTCTTCATTTCTTGCAAGAAGCTGGACATGTGATTGACAAAGGTTTTGATTTTTATGTTTATGGGAATATCCCAAATGGTGCTGGTTTGTCTTCTTCAGCATCCTTGGAACTTTTGACAGGGGTAGTGGCAGAGCATCTCTTTGATTTAAAATTAGATCGTCTCGATTTGGTTAAAATCGGAAAACAAACAGAAAATAACTTTATCGGAGTCAACTCTGGCATTATGGACCAATTTGCTATTGGTATGGGTGCAGACCAACGTGCTATTTACCTTGATACCAATACCTTAGAGTATGATTTGGTGCCACTTGATTTGAAGGACAATATCGTTGTTATCATGAACACCAACAAACGTCGTGAATTGGCGGATTCTAAATATAATGAACGCCGTTCTGAGTGTGAAAAAGCAGTGGAAGAATTGCAAGTTGTCTTAGATATTCAGACTTTGGGTGAATTAGATGAGTGGGCCTTTGACCAATACAGCTATCTGATTAAAGATGAAAATCGTTTGAAACGTGCTCGCCATGCTGTGCTTGAAAACCAACGTACCCTTAAAGCGCAAGCAGCCCTTCAAGAAGGTGATTTGGAAACATTTGGTCGTTTGATGAATGCGTCACACGTTTCCCTAGAGCATGACTATGAAGTAACTGGTTTGGAATTGGATACTCTTGTTCATACAGCTTGGGCACAAGAAGGAGTTCTCGGTGCTCGCATGACAGGGGCAGGTTTTGGAGGATGTGCCATTGCTTTGGTGCAAAAAGATGCTGTTGATTCCTTTAAGGAAGCTGTTGGCAAACACTACGAGGAAGTAGTTGGCTACGCTCCAAGCTTCTATATCGCTGAAGTTTCAGGTGGCACTCGCGTCCTTGATTAGTCAAAAGGAGGCTCTATAGTGACCTTAGTAGATAAATTTGTAACACATGTCATTTCTGAAAGTTCATTTGAGGAAATGGATCGAATCTACCTGACCAATCGTATCTTGGCACGAGTGGGAGACGGTGTTTTGGAAGTTGAGACGGATCTGGATAAAGTGATTGACCTCAAGGACCAGCTGGTTGAGGAAGCCGTTCGATTAGAGACGATTGAGGATAGTCAGACTGCACGTGAAATCCTTGGTGCTGAACTGATGGACTTGGTGACCCCTTGTCCGAGTCAGGTCAATCGTGACTTCTGGGAAACCTATGCCCAATCTCCTGAGCAAGCGATAGCAGATTTCTACCAACTTAGTCAGAAGAATGACTACATCAAACTCAAGGCTATTGCTAAAAATATTGCTTATCGTGTTCCATCTGATTACGGAGAGCTTGAAATTACCATCAATCTCTCTAAGCCTGAAAAGGATCCAAAAGAGATTGCGGCAGCCAAGTTGGTGCAAGCTAGCAATTATCCCCAGTGTCAGCTTTGTCTAGAGAATGAGGGCTACCATGGTCGAGTTAACCACCCAGCTCGCAGTAACCACCGGATTATCCGTTTTGAAATGGCTGGTCAGGAGTGGGGCTTCCAGTATTCGCCCTATGCTTACTTTAATGAGCATTGTATTTTCTTAGATGGCCAGCATCGTCCCATGGCCATTAGTCGTCAGAGCTTTGAACGTCTGCTTGCTATCGTAGAGCAGTTTCCAGGATATTTTGCAGGCTCTAATGCCGACCTGCCAATCGTGGGAGGCTCTATTCTGACTCATGATCACTATCAGGGAGGCCGTCACGTATTTCCTATGGAATTGGCTCCTCTGCAAAAGACATTCCTATTTGCTGGTTTTGAGCAGGTCAAGGCTGGCATTGTCAAATGGCCAATGTCAGTATTGCGTTTGACTTCGGATTCCAAAGAAGATTTGATCAACTTAGCTGACAAGATTTTGCAGGAATGGCGTCAGTATTCAGATTCTGCAGTGCAGATTTTGGCAGAGACAGACGAGACACTGCATCACACCATCACACCAATTGCTCGTAAACGTAATGGACAATTTGAGTTGGACTTGGTCTTGAGGGACAATCAGATTTCTGCAGAACATCCTGATGGCATCTATCATCCTCACAAGGATGTCCAACATATCAAGAAGGAAAATATCGGCTTGATTGAGGTCATGGGCTTGGCAATCTTGCCACCACGTCTGAAAGAAGAAGTGGAGCAAGTCGCTAGCTATCTCGTGGGAGAAGCTGTTACAGTTTCCGATTATCATCAGGAATGGGCAGACCAACTTAGAGCCCAATATCCAGCCCTAACAGATAAAGAAAAAGCCCTTGAAATCGTCAAGGACTCTGTTGGTGCTATCTTTGCGCGTGTGCTTGAGGACGCAGGAGTCTACAAGCAGACAGAACAAGGACAGGCAGCCTTTATGCGCTTTGTGGAGCAGGTCGGAATTTTGCCAGACTAGGAGCTTTCTCCTTGCACAGTCCTATAAAAAGTAGTATCATAGTGTCGTTTGAAATATCAGGAGGAAACGATGAAAGACTTTCATTTTGACGCTATATCTGCCTTTGAAAATTACGAAATTGAACAAATGAGAGATGGTCACGTTGTGGTGACGACCAAAGTAGTGGACTCGTCTCTCAACTACTATGGCAATGCCCATGGTGGCTATCTCTTTACCCTTTGCGACCAGATCAGTGGTTTGGTGGTCATATCTCTGGGGCTTGATGGAGTGACGCTCCAGTCTTCTATCAACTACCTCAAAGCTGGAAAACTCGACGATGTATTGACCATTAAAGGAGAATGTGTCCATCAAGGTCGCACAACCTGTGTCGTGGATGTTGATATCACTAATCAAGAAGGAAGAAATGTCTGCAAGGCAACATTTACCATGTTTGTCACAGGCCAGAGGTCAGAAGATAGACAGGTACGAATATAGATAACTAAAAAAGAGGCTCGTACCTCTTTTTTAGTTTCAGATAAATCAATCAATTTCTTTAATAAACTTAGCAATTTCTTTTACAATTTCAGTAACTAAAGCATTTCCCATAAAAAACATTCTCATTTTATCAGATACCTCTACAATAGAACCGTCAGATAGTTTCTTTTTAGCTGTCCAATTATCTGGGAAATCCTGAAGGCGTTCAGCTTCAATGGGGGTAATTAATCTATATTTATTGTTTACAAATAATAAATGTGTGGAACGATTAACAGTTCCTTCGGATGTAAGCATTGTTCTTCCTGGAAGGTTTAAATCATCATAAGGGGACATTCCTCCTTCTGAATAGATGTATTGATGTCCGTCAGAGGATGTTCGCTCAATTTTTTTAGGTCCTCTAAGATATTGAAATTTTTCTAGTTTAGCCTTATCAGTTAAAAAATATTTTTCAGGTACTTCAGATTCATCTTGAAGAATTTCTCCTAGAGTAATCGGATTACCATTGTAGTTAGGTTCTGTATCAATAGAATAGTATTTTCCATGTCTCATAATTCCTGTATTCCAAACAGTACCAGTAAAAGTATCTGAAACTTCAACTATATCATTTGGTAACTCATAAAATACATGACGATTTTTAACTGCTATAGGTTTAATAGGAAATTGTTTCGCAAATAGACCTTGATTGAAAATATAGTCATTATACCTATTATCTTCAAAGATTTCTTCATTTTTTTCGTAAAGATTGTCAATTTTTTGGGCAAAGACTGTATCATTTCGATAAACGAAAAAGAATACACGACGTCTTCGTTGGCTTCTTCCATACTCAGCAGCATTAATAACTCTCCACTCTACAGAATATCCAAGATTATTAAAAGCTGTTAGCATGATTGCAAAATCACGTCCTCTCTGTTTTGAGGGCGCTTTTAAAAGCCTATCCACATTTTCCAGAATTAAGTATTTGGGTTTAATGATTTCCGTTGCTCTAATGATTTCCCAAAATAAAACTCCTTTTTTTCCTTCAATACCTTTCTCATTTTTCTTGCTACGCGCAACAGAGTAATCTTGGCAAGGAAAACCACCGACAATCATATCGGCATCCATTTTGGAAAATTGTTCGTCTGTTATATCAGAGATACTAATATTGATGTTTTCGCTATTGGGGAAGTGATAATCATAGACCTCAAATGCGTCTTGAGATTTACGAGATGGTTCCCATTGGTTTGCCCATTTTGTTTTAAAGAGTTGCTTATCGGCATTTTCTAATCCTATCCGAAAACCGCCAACTCCAGCAAATAGTTCGAGAACTTTCATCTTTTCTCCTTCATTTTTTTACAGTTTAATCCATTATATACTATTTTCAATGATTGATCAAGTATTAATGTTTGCTTTAGTTTAATTTGATATAATATAAAAGATAGGAGAAGAAAATGGATCAAAACTTATTTAACTATAACGATGAAGATATCGATAGTGTTATTGAATATTCTCACAAACTATTAAATAGAAAATTTTCCGATGTTATGGAAGAGTATAATCGTTCGCTTTATAAATCATATGACGATTATAATGATAGAGTAGTCTCTGAGGTACAAGATAAAGCAATTAGTATGAAGTCAAAAGGGCAATATGGAAATTATATTGAAAAATATTTCTATGGCTACCAGCCAAATAGTGACTCGGAAGCTGACTTTGAAAAAATAGGTGTAGAATTAAAAGTTACTCCTTTTAAGATAAACAAAAATGGGACACTTAGTGCAAAAGAACGACTTGTATTAACAATACTAAACTATATGGAGGAAAATTTAGAGGATTTTTACTCCACTCATTTATGGAAAAAATGTGCAAAGATTTTGTTATTGTTTTACAATGGCTTAATTCCTAATCAAACAATGAAGGACTATGTCATTGAAAAAATATTTTTATATGAATGGTTTGAGGAGGATATGGCAGTCATCCTTGAAGACTATCAGAAAATTACAGATAAAATCAAAAATGGAAGGGCGCATGAATTATCAGAATCAGATGGAAACTATTTATCAACTTGTACAAAAGGAGCAGGTAAAGGAAAGGATTTAAGACAACAACCTTTTAGTCATGAATTAGCCAAACAAAGAGCTTGGGAATTAAAATCAAGTTATATGACCTATCTGATTAATCATAAAATCTTTAACCAATCAGATCAAGAAAGTGTTCTGGCTAATTTTAGGGGTGAAAAAAAGTCATTTACTGAGGTTATTGCAGAGAAGATTCTTTCCTACAAAGGTTTCTCTGAACAAGAGTTATATGATAGATTTGAAGTGAATCCCAAAGCAAAAGGTAAGAATAGTACTCTGATTAGAAAAATTTTAGGTTTAACAGGGGATTTAGATAAGACTAAAGAATTTCAGAAAGCAAACATGAATTTGAGAGTTATTCGAGTAGATAAGAATAATTTACCTAAGGAAGACTCTCCATTTAAAACTTATTGTTTTAAAGAATTAGCAGAAACAGATAGTTGGGAATCGTCACATGTCTATAATGAAATTTATAATAAACGATTCCTCTTCGTTATTTTTAAGGAAATTGAACCTAAGCTATTTGTATTAGATTCTATCAAATTTTGGGGATTTCAAGATAGACAATTAGAAGAAATCCAAAGAGTGTGGCAGGAAACTAGACAAATTATTTCTGACGGAGTTAAATTAACTCAAAATGGTAATAAAGTTTCAACTAATTTCCCTCAAAGTAAGATAAATAGAATCCTATTTACGAAATTACATGCTACCAATGCTTATTATGAAATTGAAAAAGGAAAATTTGTTGGGAAAGGCTCATTATCTGATACGGATGAACTTCCAGATGGGCGTAGGATTACAAAACACTCCTTTTGGATGCCTAAGAAGTTTATAAAAGAAATATTAGATGGGAATTGGGATTGATTATATTTATAATCAACTTGTGATAAACAAAAAAGAGGCTCGCACCTCTTTTTCTTATTTCTTTTTATGATTTAATACTGCATTGAGGACAATGGCGAGTAGGCTGGCTACAACGATTCCGTTTGAGAAGAACATTTGGAAGGCTGTCGGCATGCTGACAAAGAGATTACTGTTGTTGAGTCCGACACCTGCAGCTATGGATACTGCTGCGATAAGAAAGTTATGTTCATTGTTAGCAAAGTCAACACGAGCGAGGATTTGCATCCCTTGAATAGATACAAAACCAAACATCACCAGCATAGCACCACCGAGGACAGGGCTCGGAATGATTTGGGCAAGGGCGCCAAACTTAGGAAGGAGTCCAAGGAGAACCAGGAAACCAGCTGCGTAGTAGATTGGCAGGCGAGTCTTGATACCTGACAATTTAACCAAACCAACGTTTTGTGAAAATCCTGTGTAAGGGAAGGTGTTAAAGATTCCTCCGAGAAGTACGGCCAAACCTTCTGCGCGGTAACCGTTGCGCAGGCGCGTGCTGTCGATTGGATCTTTTGTGATATCAGACAAGGCTAGATAAACACCAGTAGACTCAACCATAGACACTGTTGCGATGATACACATCATGACAATAGATGAGATTTCAAAGGTTGGCATCCCAAAGTAGAGTGGAGTTGGGACATGGACGAGCGGTGCTGCCGCAACAGGAGAGAAATCAACCAAGCCCATGCTAGCAGCAATGGCAGTTCCAACAACCAGACCAATCAAAATAGAGATAGATTTGATAAATCCTTTGGTAAAGATGTTAATCAAGAGGATAATCAAAACAGTGATAGCTGCAAGCAAGAGACTTTGACCAGTTGGCTCTGGAACGTTATTTCCCATATTTCCAATAGCGACAGGGATCAAGGTTAAACCAATCGTAGTAATAACAGATCCTGTTACGATAGAAGGGAAGAGATTGGCCACTTTTGAGAAGATGCCTGAAACAAGAACCACGTAAATCCCTGATGCGATAAGGGCACCAAACATAGCACCACTACCATGGCTTTGCCCAATCATAATCAAGGGAGCGACCGACTGAAAGGCGACTCCAAGAACGACTGGGAGTCCAATACCAAAGTATTTGTTGAGTTGGAGTTGGAGGAAGGTTGCCACACCACACATGAAGATATCAGTGGAAATCAGGTAGGTCAACTGCTCAGTTGAATAGCCAAGGGCTGTCGCAATCATGATAGGAACCAGGATGGATCCTGAGTACATGGCTAGTAAGTGCTGCAAGCCAAGAACGGCTGCTTGCGAGTGTTTTTCTTGAGTTTGCATTAGAGATCTGCCTCCTTAAATATGACTTGACCATTTTCAAAACGATCCAAACGAGCGAGTGATAGAACAGGGTAGCCTGCTTTTTCAAGCAGATCACGACCATCTTGGAAAGATTTTTCAATCACAATACCGATAGCTTCGACTGTTGCTCCAGCCTGTTCGATGATTTGAATCAAGCCTTTAGCAGCTTGGCCATTAGCAAGGAAGTCGTCGATAATCAAGACCTTGTCCTCTGGTGAGAGGAATTTTCCAGCGATAGAAACAGTGCTGGTTACCTGCTTGGTAAAGGAGTAAACTTCGGCAGTTAGGATTCCTTCGTTCATAGTGATGTTTTTAGCTTTTTTAGCGAAAATCATGGGAACGTTTAAGGCTTCAGCTGTAAAAACGGCTGGGGCAATACCTGACGCTTCAATGGTTACAACCTTAGTAATGCCAGCAGAAGCAAATTTTTCCGCAAAAACCTTACCAATCTCTCGCATCAAGCTAAAGTCAACTTGGTGGGTTAAAAAGGAATCTACCTTGAGGATGTTATCACCCAAGATATGCCCATCCTTGAGGATGCGCTCTTCTAATAATTTCATAAGACCTCCTAAAGTCTAAAAGCCAATCCATTTGCTTGTTTCAGATTTCTATCCAGTAAAACTGATAGAAAAAGGACCTACTTAATCTCTAAGCAAGTCCCCAAAATAGGCATGGCAAAAACGACCATACCTCACTTCTGACTTACTTATTGTTAGGTGTTCCGGCACCTTGTAGAAACGTCGTGCCAATTCACGACATAAACAAGTAAAATGATATTCAATTTTAAATAGGCTTGTGCCAATGTTTTTATTTTACACTAAATAACTTTAGAAATCAAAGATTTTGTTAGTGTTTAGATAAAAAAACGAACAAATATAATAAAAATGGGAAAAAATTAACTTATTGGCTAACATTTAGAAGGTTTTTCCATCATAAAAGGCATATTATCAAGTTTTTAAACACCTGACAATATGCCTTTTTCTAACTTTAAAGACTTTTTCCCAATCTTTATTATTCTACTCGCTAAATCTTAAAAAATAGCCATCTGGATCCAAAACTGCAAACTCATGAGGATAGATATAGTAATCTCCAACACGAAACTTTCTTTTGGTTAAGGGACGATGGATAGGATAGTCAGCTTCCAGTAGTTTTTGGTGGAGCTGAGGAACATCTGCAATGCCAAAGGAAATATTGACACCGTGCCCGAAAGGATAGGTCAGTTGGGCTAATTCTTCTGCGCTTCCTTCTTCTAGCATAAGTTGGCAGTCTTCAAGCGAGAGGAAGAGAAATTTCTCCTCGGGGCGCTCGTATTCGACAGAGAATCCCAACAAGTCGCAGTAGAAGTGGCGCGACTGTTCGAGGTCAGATACCACAAATTCGGGAATGACAGGCTGATAGTCCATTCGTTTTCTCCTTAGAGTTCAATCTCCATGACAATGGGTGTGTGGTCTTGGCGCGCACCGGAGTCAATCATATCAGACTTGGTCACCTTGTCAGCCACGCGGTTGCTTGTCAGCCAGTAGTCGATTCTCCAGCCTGTATTGTTGATTTTAGAAGTCTTGCTGCGTTGTGCCCACCAAGTGTAGCGTTCTGGAACATCGCCGTGAATGTGGCGGAAGGTATCAGTAAATCCAGTTGCTAAAAGGTTGGTAAATCCAGCACGTTCCTCGTCGGTAAATCCTGGTGAACGGCGGTTGCTAGCAGGATTTGCAAGGTCGATCTCATTGTGGGCCACGTTGTAGTCACCGGTTGCAAGGACTGGTTTTTCTTTGTCTAGTTCAGCCAAGTATTCAGCATATTTGACATCCCAGACTTGACGTTCTTCCAAGCGTTTGAGACCGTCGCCAGCGTTTGGAGTGTAAACTTGGGTTACGAAAAATTCATCAAATTCTAGAGTGATGATACGGCCTTCCAAGTCCATGGTAGAAGGGGCACCGATTTCTGGGAAAGTGACAGTGGGTGTGAGTTCTTTCTTATAAAGGAACATGGTTCCGGCATAGCCTTTGCGGGCAGGTTCCTGAGAAGAGCGCCACGTGTTTTCGTAGCCTGGGAAGAGTTCTTCTAAAATTTCCAAGTGTTTCTTTGTAGGACCCTTGGCAGAAAGCTTGGTTTCTTGGATAGCGATAATATCAGCATTTTCTGCCACAAGGGTTTGTAGGACTTCTTGGGACAATTTGGCACGAGCTGAGTCACTAGTTAGGGCAGCATTGAGGGAATCAATATTCCATGAGATAAGTTTCATAAAGTTACCTTTTTCATTCAGATTATAGATTTTATTATACCAAAAAAAGGTCTATTTCCCCAACGTATGGTTTGAAAAATCACTCTCTTTCGTTTATAATTAAGAATGATTTTATGAAAGGGAGTGAAAATAAATGAAATTTTACTCATATGACTATGTACTTAGCCAAATCAGTCAGCAAAATGGAATGATGATTGGCTTTGGAATTGTGCTCCTAGCTATCACAGGATTTTTTGCTTTTAAGGCCTATCGTGATAAAAAGGGGACTAAGTTTCGGGAATTGGTCATGATTTTGGCCTTGACCTTGGTGGCCATGCTTTTGGTGACAATCTCAAAATACCAGACCAATCAAGCCTCTAACAATCAATTTCAAACTTCACTTCATTTCATAGAGGTTGTTTCCAAAGACTTGGGAGTGGATAAATCAGAAGTTTATGTCAATACTTCTGCAGCCACTGATGGAGCACTTATCAAGGTAGGTTCAAATTTCTATCGTGCCATGAACGGGAGCCAACCAGACAAGTATCTTTTAGAGAAATTAGAATTGCATCAAACAGACGCTATTGAATTGGTGGAGGTAAACAAATGACACTCAATTATATGGAAATTTTAATCAAACTGGCCTTGGGTCTTTTCTCGCTTGTTTTTGTTATTAATGTGACAGGAAAGGGGAATCTAGCACCTAACTCTGCTACAGACCAAATTCAGAACTATGTTCTTGGTGGTATCATCGGAGGGGTGATTTACAATAGTTCAATCAGTATTCTGCAATATGCAGTGATTTTGATGATGTGGACGATTTTGGTTTTGACCCTCAAATGGCTTAATAACAATGTTCGTTTTGTCAAACGCTTGATTGATGGAAAACCAACTCTCCTCATCAAAAATGGGCAGATTGACCCAGAAGCCTGTCGTTCAGTTGGATTGTCTGCAGCGGATGTGGCCCTCAAACTTCGTAGCCAAGGGATTTTCCAGATGAAGCAAGTTAAACGAGCTGTGCAAGAGCAAAATGGCCAACTCATCGTGGTCCAAATGGGGGATGAAAATCCTAAGTATCCAGTTGTGACTGACGGTGTGATTCAAGTTGATGTTTTGGAATCGATTGGTCGTAGCGAAGAGTGGCTGCTTGATAATCTTAGCAAGCAAGGACATGACAATGTAGCCAACATCTTTATCGCTGAGTATGACAAGGGTGCTGTTACAGTCGTAACCTATGAATAAGAAAAGCCTGGGGTCTTGTACTCTTCGAAAATCAAATTCAAACTGCGTCAACGTCGCCTTGCCGTACTCGAGTACAGCCTGCGGCTAGTTTCCTAGTTTGCTCTTTGATTTTCATTGAGTATTGGCCTCAGGTTTTCATTTGCAATCAGAAAGGGATTTTATGTCCATTATTCAAAAACTTTGGTGGTTTTTCAAGTTAGAAAAACGCCGTTATTTAGTGGGGATTGTGGCTTTGGTCTTGGTTTCCGTACTCAATCTTATTCCCCCCATGGTCATGGGGCGGGTCATTGATGCCATCACATCGGGACAATTAACCCAGCAGGACCTCCTTCTTGACCTATTTTATTTGCTTCTTGCAGCCTTTGGGATGTACTATCTGCGCTATGTTTGGCGTATGTATATCCTTGGAACTTCCTACCGTCTGGGGCAGATTATGCGGTCTCGCTTGTTTGAGCATTTCACAAAAATGTCTCCAGCTTTTTATCAGACTTATCGAACGGGAGACCTGATGGCACACGCAACCAATGATATTAATGGCCTAACGCGTCTGGCAGGGGGCGGGGTTATGTCAGCGGTGGATACCTCAATCACAGCTTTAGTGACCTTGTTGACCATGCTCTTTAGCATTTCATGGCAGATGACCCTAGTTGCCATTCTGCCCCTGCCTTTCATGGCTTATGCGACCAGTCGTCTAGGGAGAAAGACCCACAAGGCTTTTGGTGAATCGCAGACTGCCTTTTCTGAACTCAATAACAAGGTGCAGGAGTCTGTATCAGGTATCAAAGTGACCAAGTCTTTCGGTTACCAGGCGGACGAGCTCAAGTCCTTTCAGGCAGTCAATGAATTGACCTTCCAAAAGAACCTGCAAACCATGAAATACGATAGTCTCTTTGACCCCATGGTTCTCTTATTTGTTGGTTCCTCCTATGTTTTAACGCTCTTGGTCGGCTCCTTGATGGTTCAGAAAGGGCAAATCACGGTTGGGAATCTGGTCACCTTTATCAGCTACTTGGATATGCTGGTTTGGCCTCTTATGGCTATTGGTTTCCTCTTTAATATCACTCAGCGAGGGAAGGTTTCCTATCAGCGGATTGAGGAACTTTTGTCTCAGGAATCACCTGTACAAGACCCTGAGTTTCCTTTAGATGGAATTGAAAACGGGCGCTTGCAGTATGCCATTGATAGCTTTGCCTTTGAAAATGAGGAAACACTGACAAATGTTCACTTTAGTTTGGGAAAAGGGCAAACCCTGGGCTTGGTTGGTCAGACAGGCTCTGGAAAAACGTCCTTGATTAAGCTTCTCTTGCGTGAGTACGATGTGGATGAGGGAGCCATTTATCTAAACGGTCACGATATTCGCGATTATCGTCTGACAGATCTTCGTAGTCTTATGGGCTATGTTCCTCAGGATCAGTTCCTCTTTGCGACTTCGATTTTAGATAATATCCGCTTTGGCAATCCTAACTTGCCCCTTTCAGCGGTCGAGGAAGCGACTAAGCTAGCTCAAGTTTATCAAGACATTGTAGACATGCCTCAAGGATTTGATACACTGATTGGTGAAAAGGGAGTCAGTCTTTCTGGAGGTCAAAAGCAGCGTCTGGCCATGAGTCGAGCTATGATTTTAGACCCTGATATCTTGATTTTAGATGATTCTTTGTCCGCCGTGGATGCCAAGACAGAGTATGCGATTATCGACAACCTCAAGGAGACGCGAAAGGACAAGACAACCATTATTACGGCTCATCGCCTCAGTGCAGTTGTCCATGCAGATCTAATCTTGGTTCTGCAAAATGGTCAAATTATTGAACAGGGCACACACGAAGACTTGCTAGCTTTGGATGGCTGGTATGCCCAAACCTACCAGTCTCAGCAGCTGGAAATGAAAGGAGAAGAAGATGCAGAATAAGAAAGAACAATGGACTGTATTGAAGCGCTTGAAGTCTTATCTCAAGCCTTATGGCCTCCTGACCTTTTTGGCACTCAGTTTGCTCCTAGCGACGACGGTCATTAAAAGTGTCATTCCCCTTGTGGCTTCCCACTTTATCGACCAGTATCTGAGTAATCTTAACCAACTAGCCATTACCGTTTTGCTGATCTACTATGGTCTCTACATCCTACAAACTGTAGTTCAGTATGTTGGCAATCTTCTCTTTGCGCGCGTGTCTTACAGTATTGTTAGGGATATTCGTCGCGATGCCTTTGCCAATATGGAAAAGCTGGGCATGTCTTATTTTGACAAGACGCCAGCAGGCTCCATCGTCTCTCGTTTGACCAATGATACTGAGACCATCAGCGATATGTTTTCAGGGATTTTATCTAGCTTTATCTCAGCAGTCTTCATCTTTCTGACAACTCTTTATACCATGTTGGTATTGGATTTTCGTTTGACTGCTTTAGTCTTGCTCTTTCTCCCCTTGATTTTCCTTTTGGTCAATCTCTATCGGAAAAAATCAGTGAAAATCATTGAGAAAACCAGAAGTCTCTTGTCAGATATCAATAGCAAGCTGGCTGAAAACATCGAGGGAATCAGAATAATCCAGGCCTTTAATCAAGAGAAGCGCCTACAGTCAGAGTTTGATGAAATCAACCAAGAACACTTGGTCTATGCCAACCGTTCTGTAGCCTTGGATGCCCTCTTTTTGCGTCCTGCCATGAGTTTGTTGAAACTCCTAGGCTATGCAGTTTTAATGGCCTATTTTGGCTATCGTGGACTTTATCTGGGAATAACGGCAGGAACCATGTATGCCTTTATCCAGTACATCAATCGTCTCTTTGATCCCCTGATTGAGGTGACTCAAAACTTTTCAACCCTGCAAACTTCTATGGTTTCCGCAGGTCGTGTCTTTGCCCTGATAGACGAGAGGACCTGTGAACCTCTTCAAGAAAATGGGCAGGCTAAAGTCAAAGAAGGTAATATCCGTTTTGAACATGTGTGTTTCTCGTATGACGGTAAACATCAGATTCTGGATGATATTTCCTTTTCAGTTAACAAGGGTGAAACCATTGCATTTGTAGGCCATACAGGTTCTGGGAAATCGTCTATTATCAATGTCCTTATGCGCTTTTATGAATTCCAGTCAGGGCGAGTTCTCTTGGATGATGTGGATATCAGGAACTACAGTCAGGAAGAGTTGAGAAAAAACATCGGTCTGGTCTTGCAGGATCCCTTCCTCTATCATGGAACAATCAAGTCCAATATCGCCATGTACCAAGAAATCAGTGATGAGCAGGTTCAGGCTGCGGCAACTTTCGTGGATGCAGATTCCTTTATTCAAGAACTTCCTCAGGGATATGATGCACCTGTGTCTGAGCGTGGTTCGAGCTTCTCTACTGGTCAGCGTCAGCTTCTTGCCTTTGCTAGAACAGTCGCCAGTCAGCCTAAAATCCTGATTTTGGATGAAGCGACAGCTAATATTGACTCTGAAACAGAAAGTTTGGTTCAAGCATCGCTGGCTAAGATGAGACAGGGTCGAACAACAATTGCCATCGCCCATCGTCTTTCTACCATCCAAGACGCCAACTGCATCTATGTCTTGGATAAGGGGCGCATTATCGAGAGTGGAACCCATGAGGAACTCTTGGCTCTGGGAGGAACCTATCACAAGATGTATAGCTTGCAGGCGGGTGCCATGGCCTAATACTCTTTGAAAATCTATTCAAGCCATGTCAGTTTTATCTGCAACCTCAAAGCTATATTTTGAGCAGCCTGCGTCTAGCTTTCTAGAGTATGAGAATGAAATCCTTCAAATTACAGATTTCTTTCACCGCCTTTTCCATTTTGTGGTATAATGAAAAATGTTGACAAATAGTATAATAAAAACAAAGGAGAAACAGCATGCTGAAATGGGAAGACTTGCCCGTGGAAATGAAATCAAGCGAGGTTGAGTCTTACTACCAGCTTGTCTCTAAAAGGAAGGGTTCGCTGATTTTCAAGCGTTGTTTGGACTGGATTTTGGCCTTGGTTGTACTTGTTCTGACCTCTCCCATCTTTCTCATTTTGAGCATTTGGATCAAGTTGGATAGCAAGGGGCCAGTTATTTACAAGCAAGAGCGCGTGACCCAGTACAATCGACCTTTCAAGATTTGGAAGTTCCGTACCATGGTGACGGATGCGGATAAAAAAGGAAGTCTGGTGACTTCTGCTAACGATAGCCGCATTACCAAAGTTGGAAATTTCATCCGCCGTGTGCGCTTGGATGAACTGCCTCAGCTGGTCAATGTCCTTAAAGGCGAGATGTCCTTTGTTGGGACACGACCTGAAGTGCCACGTTACACAGAGCAGTATAGCTCTGAAATGATGGCAACCTTGCTTTTACCAGCAGGGATTACCTCTCCAGCCAGCATCAACTACAAGGATGAGGACACCATCATCAGTCAAATGACGGAGAAAGGTTTGTCAGTTGACCAGGCCTATGTCGAACACGTCCTTCCTGAAAAGATGCGCTATAACCTCGCCTATCTCCGAGAGTTTAGTTTCCTTGGAGACATCAAAATCATGTTTCAAACCGTGTTTGAAGTGCTAAAATAAAGTAGTCATAAGAAAATGAGTACAGATAAAAGGAGCAAATCAATGCCAAATTACAATATTCCATTTTCACCACCCGATATTACGGAAGCAGAAATTGCTGAAGTAGCGGATACCCTGCGTTCTGGTTGGATCACAACAGGTCCTAAGACAAAAGAACTAGAGCGTCGCTTGTCTCAATATACACAGACACCTAAGACCGTCTGCCTCAACTCTGCGACTGCCGCTCTTGAGTTGATTTTGCGCGTCTTGGAAGTGGGACCTGGTGATGAAGTCATCGTTCCAGCCATGACCTATACAGCTTCATGTAGTGTCATCACTCACGTGGGAGCAACTCCTGTCATGGTGGATATCCAAGCAGATACGTTTGAGATGGACTATGACCTGCTTGAGAAAGCTATCACTGAAAAGACCAAGGTGATCATCCCAGTAGAGCTTGCAGGGATTGTTTGCGACTACGACCGTTTGTTCCAAGTTGTGGAGAAGAAACGTGATCTCTTTACCGCTTCAAGCAAGTGGCAAAAAGCCTTTAACCGTATCGTGATTGTTTCTGATAGTGCCCATGCTTTGGGATCTACTTATAAAGGGCAACCAGCTGGTTCTATCGCTGACTTTACTTCCTTCTCATTCCACGCCGTTAAGAACTTTACAACTGCAGAAGGTGGAAGTGCCACTTGGAAAGCCAATCCAGCGATTGACGACGAAGAGATGTACAAGGAATTCCAAATTCTTTCCCTTCACGGGCAAACTAAGGATGCTCTTGCCAAGATGCAACTGGGTTCATGGGAATACGATATCGTCACACCAGCCTACAAGTGTAATATGACCGATATTATGGCTTCCCTTGGTTTGGTACAATTGGACCGCTACCCAAGTTTGCTAGAACGTCGTAAGGAGATCGTGAACCGCTATGATCGTGGTTTTGCAGGTTCTCGTATCCATCCATTGGCACACAAGACTGAAACTGTCGAATCTTCACGCCACCTCTACATCACCCATGTAGAAGGAGCGAGTTTAGAAGAACGCAATCTTATTATCCAAGAATTAGCTAAAGCAGGAATTGCAAGCAATGTCCACTACAAACCGCTTCCGCTTTTGACAGCCTATAAGAATCTTGGTTTTGATATGGCGAACTATCCTAAGGCTTATGCCTTCTTTGAAAATGAAATTACGCTTCCTCTTCACACTAAACTAAGCGATGAAGAAGTGGATTATATCATTGAGACTTTCAAAACAGTTTCTGAAAAAGTACTAGCTTCATCAAAAAAATTGTAAAAAAGTCTTGACAAAGAAAAAACAAAGTATTAAAATAAATTCAACAAATCAGAAAAGTAACTATTTTTGATCTTCAGGGAGCCTGTGGTGATTGTGAACAGGTGGTTGGAAGTAGTGAAAGTGGGCTGATTTTGAAAATGAATTTGAAACAATGAAAATTCGGTGCGCACACCTTATAGTGCAACTTGTTGTTAGACAAGGTAGAGATGTAAAGGGGAATAGTCCCTTTATAATTGAGGTGGCACCGCGTTACCAACGCCCTCACGCAGAATAATTTTCTGTGTGTGGGCTTTTTCATATCTTGAAATCAATACAGAAAGAGGAAAAATTTTATGACAACTAAAGGTTATTTTGGACAATTTGGTGGTAGTTTTGTACCGGAGCCGATTCAGGCTTTGTTGGATGAGTTGGAAGTGACATTTGACAAGTACAAGGATGATCCAGAATTTTTGGCAGAATTTCGCCATTACTTGAAGGATTATTCCGGTCGCGAAACACCGCTCTATTTTGCGGAAAGTTTGACAGAGCACTTAGGTGGCGCTAAGATTTATCTCAAGCGCGAAGACCTTAACCACCTTGGTTCTCACAAGCTCAACAACGTTTTAGGACAAATTCTTTTGGCTAAACGCATGGGCAAAAAACGAGTAATCGCAGAAACAGGAGCTGGTCAGCACGGTGTTGCGACAGCAGCGGCTGCAGCCAAGTTTGGGATGGCCTGTGATGTCTACATGGGAGCAGAGGATGTGGAACGTCAACGTCTCAATGTTTTCCGTATGGAGATGATGGGAGCAACTGTTCATGCAGTTGAAACAGGGACTCGTACCCTCAAAGATGCTGTTGATGCAGCCTTTGGAGCATGGATGAATGACCTTGAAGCCTTTTATGTTCTGGGATCTGCTGTGGGACCTCACCCATATCCAACTATCGTTCACGAATTCCAAAAAGTCATCAGTGAAGAATTTCGTCGTCAAATCTTAGAAAAAGAAGGTCGTTTACCAGACTACGTTATTGCCTGTGTAGGTGGTGGTTCCAATGCTATCGGAGCTTTTTCTCAGTATGTGGCTGATGAAGAAGTTAAATTGGTTGGGGTCGAAGCTGCTGGTCATGGACTTGATACAGACAAGCACGCAGCTACTATGACAAAAGGTAGTATCGGAATTGTTGACGGTATGAAGACCTATGCAGTCTTTAAGGAAGATGGAGAGTTGGCTCCAGTTTACTCTATCTCAGCTGGATTGGACTATCCAGGGGTTGGCCCAGAACACGCCTACTTTAAAGATTCAGGTCGCGTGGAATATGTGGCTGCGACAGACGAAGAAGCGGTTCAAGCCTTGCTCCTCCTCAGCAAGACTGAAGGGATTATCCCAGCGATTGAAAGCTCACACGCTATCGCAGAAGCAGTTAAACGTGCACCGAAACTAAGTAAAGACGACATTATCATCATCAATGTCTCTGGTCGTGGAGACAAGGACGTAGCTGCGATTGCAGATTACCTAGAAGCTAAAAAATAAAAGATGGAAAAATTACAGTCTTTTCTCTCACAGAGAGCTTGTGGTTGCTGGAAACAAGCAGAGAAAGCTGTAAGGTTGGGTCCATTTGAAACAAGAGAAGAAAACATAATTCTCAAGGGAGTGCCCTTTATCGCACAGCCTGTTACAGAATCTTTCTAAGACAGGAATGAGAGATAGGAGAAATCCTATAATTGAGGTGGCACCGCGAATTTCGTCCTCACGCAAGCTGTTTTGCGTGGGGATTTTTATATGTCTATTATAGGTTCAGCTGTTTAGTTTTAAATTATTGTTCATTAAATAGATTGCTAAAAAAAATTTGCGAACGAAGTGAGCTTTTAAAAGCTGTTTCCCGCCATAGTGGTATCCTATAGAAGCAAATATGCTTCTATAGGACGGAATTTTTGAGAGTAAAATAGTTCGGGGAACTATTTTAGCCTGAGCCTTGAAATAAATGAGCGAGGAGCTCAAAAATTAGGTCTTTCATTTCATGGTTTTCTAAAATCATCCACTGGATAATTTTACCTCCCGTCCGCACTATTTAAGGGAAATAGAAAAAAGACAAAAAATTAAAAATAAGAAACTGAAAGGGAAAATACAATGGAACGAATCATTCATGGAGATGTCTTATCACCAATCTTGGCTTATATGCGTCTAAAGGGGCAACACAAGGTGATCTTAGAGAGTATTCCGAGAGACAAGGAAACCGCTCGTTTTTCTATCTTAGCCTATAATCCTGTTTTTGAGATTAAGTTTGAAAATGGAATCCTCTATCAAAATGATCAAGTGATTAATCGGGATCCTTTGGATTTCCTTTATGAAGTGACTCATAAGAGCCAGCACCATTCAGACCTACCTTTTGGTGGGGGAGCCATTGGTTTTGTTGGTTACGATATGATTTCGCTTTATGAAGAAATTGGTCAAATTCCTGAAGATACAATTGGAACGCCAGACATGCATTTCTTTGTCTATGAGAGTTACATGGTCTTTGACCACAAGAAGGAAAAAATCCATGTCATCGAGGATGCTCTTTATAGTGAGCGTAGCCAAGAAGACTTGGAAGAAGCCTTGAACCAAGTGCTTGAGGAATTACGCATTCCTGCTCCAAATGAATTTGAAGACTTGGATCTATCTCTGTTAGACTTCAAACCCCATATCGCTCCTCAGAAGTTTGAGGAAATGGTGGAAACGGCTCGTGACTTGATACGTAATGGCGATATGTTCCAATGTGTACTCAGTCAGCGCTTCTCAGCAGAAGTGACTGGAAATCCATTTGACTTCTACAGAAATCTCCGCGTGACTAATCCTTCTAATTACCTTTATTTCTATGATTTTGGGGATTATCAAATCATCGGAGCTAGTCCAGAAAGTTTGGTTTCTGTCAAAAATGGCATCGTGACAACCAATCCGATTGCAGGTACGCGACCAAGAGGAGCTACGGATGAAGAAGACAAGGCTTTGGCGACAGACCTGCTTTCGGATGAGAAGGAAACAGCAGAGCATCGAATGTTAGTAGACTTGGGTCGTAATGATATTGGCCGCATCTCTGAAACGGCCAGTGTCCAAGTCACTAAGTATATGGAAGTGGAGCTCTTCCGTTATGTTATGCATTTGACCAGTGTGGTCAAGGGGCGTTTGCTTCCAGAACTCACTGCCATGGATGCCTTGAAATCAACACTTCCTGCTGGAACCGTTTCTGGAGCACCAAAGATTCGAGCGATGAGACGCATCTATGAACTGGAAACAGAAAAACGTGGCGTATACGCAGGAGCAATCGGCTACTTGTCTGCGACGGGTGATATGGATTTCGCCATTGCCATCCGAACCATGATTCTCAAAAATCAAACAGCTTATGTGCAGGCTGGGGCAGGGATTGTCTACGACTCCATCGCCCAAAACGAATACCAAGAAACCATTAACAAAGCAAAATCTATGACTAGAATTGGAGAACTAAGACCATGATTTTATTGATTGACAACTATGATTCTTTTACCTATAACTTGGCCCAATACATTGGGAATTTTGCAGAAGTACAGGTCTTGAGAAATGATGATCCCAAGCTGTATGAAGAAGCTGAAAAAGCAGATGGTCTGGTCTTTTCTCCTGGTCCTGGTTGGCCAGTTGATGCTGGAAAGATGGAAGACATGATTCGTGATTTTGCTGGCAAGAAGCCGATTCTTGGGATTTGTTTGGGTCACCAAGCCATTGCAGAAGTCTTTGGTGGTAAGTTAGGTTTGGCTCCAAAAGTCATGCATGGGAAACAGAGCAATATCAGCTTTGAAGCGCCATCTGTTTTGTATCAAGGCATTGAGGATGGCCGTGCGGTCATGCGTTACCACAGTATTTTAATTGAAGAAATGCCAGAAAACTTTGAAGTGACAGCTCGTTCGACTGATGACCAAGCCATCATGGGGATTCAACACAAAACACTTCCAATTTATGGCTTCCAGTACCATCCAGAGAGCATTGGAACGCCAGATGGCTTGTCTTCTATTCGGAATTTTATCGAGAAGGTTGTAAAGTGAGGAAACTAGGATGAAAGAGATTATTGAAAAACTAGCAAAATTTGAAAATTTATCAGGTGTGGAAATGACGGATGTCATTGAGCGTATCGTAACTGGGCGTGTAACTGAAGCGCAGATTGCTTCTCTCCTTTTGGCTCTTAAGATGAAGGGGGAAACACCTGAAGAACGCACAGCCATTGCCCAAGTCATGAGAGGACATGCCCAACATATTCCAACTGAGATTCATGATGCCATGGACAACTGTGGTACAGGTGGGGACAAGTCTTTCAGCTTTAACATTTCCACAACTGCAGCCTTTGTCTTGGCTGGTGGCGGTGTTCACATGGCCAAGCATGGTAACCGCTCGATTTCTTCTAAATCTGGTTCTGCAGATGTCCTCGAAGCCTTGGGTATTAACCTAGACCTCAAACCAGCTGAACTAGGTAAGGTTTTTGATAAAACTGGAATCGTCTTTCTCTTTGCTAAAAATATGCACCCAGCTATGAAATACATCATGCCAGCTCGTTTGGAATTGGGAATTCCAACGATTATGAACTTGACTGGTCCACTGATTCATCCAATGGCTTTGGAAACACAGCTTCTTGGAATTAGTCGTCCAGAACTACTAGAAAGTACAGCTCAGGTTTTGAAAAATATGGGGCGCAAACGTGCCATCGTAGTTGCGGGACCAGAAGGGTTGGATGAAGCTGGTTTGAATGGAACAACCAAAATTGCACTTCTTGAAAATGGCGAAATCACCTTATCAAGCTTTACTCCAGAGGATTTGGGAATGGAGCGCTACGCTATCGAAGATATTCGTGGAGGCAATGCTCAGGAAAATGCAGAAATTTTGCTTAGCGTTCTGAAAAATGAACCAAGTCCATTCTTGGAAACGACAGTTTTAAATGCTGGTCTTGGTTTCTATGCTAATGGTAAGGTAGCTAGCATCATGGAAGGAGTTGCCTTGGCCCGTCAAGTCATTGCTAGTGGTAAGGCCCTTGAAAAACTCAGACTGTTACAGGAGTACCAAAAATGAGTCAGGAATTTTTAGCACGAATCTTGGAGCAGAAGGCGCGTGAGGTCGAGCAGATGAAGCTGGAGGAAATCCAGCCCCTGCGCCAGACCTATCGCTTGGCAGAATTTTTGAAGAATCATCAGGACCGCTTGCAGGTAATCGCTGAGGTCAAGAAAGCTAGCCCTAGTTTGGGAGATATCAATCTCGATGTGGATATTGTGCAACAGGCCCAGACTTATGAAGTGAACGGAGCAGTGATGATTTCTGTTCTGACAGATGAAGTTTTCTTTAAAGGGCATTTGGATTATCTGCGGGAGATTTCCAGTCAGGTGCAGATTCCGACGCTCAACAAGGACTTTATTATCGATGAAAAGCAAATCATCCGCGCTCGCAATGCAGGTGCAACAGTCATCTTGCTCATCGTGGCAGCCTTGTCCGAAGAACGTCTCAAGGAACTTTACGACTACGCGACAGAGCTTGGTCTGGAAGTCTTGGTGGAAACCCACAATCTAGCTGAACTAGAGGTGGCTCACCGCCTTGGGGCTCAAATTATCGGGGTCAATAATCGCAACTTGACCACCTTTAAAGTTGACTTGCAAACCAGTGTAGATTTGGCTAAACATTTCAAAGATGATTGTTTGTACATTTCTGAATCTGCTATTTTCACAGGGCAGGATGCGGAACGAGTAGCACCATACTTTAACGGAATTTTAGTAGGGACAGCTCTCATGCAGGCAGAAGATGTAGCCCAGAGAATCAAGGAGTTGCAGATTGACAAAGGTTAAAATTTGCGGATTATCTACTAAAGAAGCGGTGGAAACAGCCGTTTCAGAAGGAGCCGACTACATCGGTTTTGTCTTTGCACCTAGTAAAAGACAGGTGACCTTGGATCAGGCTGCTGAGCTGGCAAAACTTATTCCTGCAGATGTGAAAAAGGTTGGTGTATTTGTTTCACCAAGTCGGGAAGAACTGCTAGAAGTGATTGAAAAAGTTGGTTTGGACTTGGTTCAAGTTCACCGTCAGGTGGCAGATGATTTATTTGAGAATTTGCCTTGTGCCAGTATTCAGGCTGTGCAGGTGGATGGAGAGGGACATGTCCCCAATTCTCAGGCAGACTATCTCCTCTTTGATGCCCCTGTGGCTGGGAGTGGCCAGACCTTTGACTGGGCTCAACTGGATACGATTGGACTAACTCAGCCTTTCTTTATCGCAGGTGGGCTTAATGAAGACAATGTAGTAAAAGCAATTCAACACTTTACTCCCTATGCAGTAGATGTATCGAGCGGAGTGGAGACAGATGGACAAAAAGATCATGAAAAGATTAGAAGATTTATAGAGAGGGTAAAGAATGGCATATCAAGAACCAAATAAAGATGGATTTTACGGAAAATTCGGTGGACGTTTCGTCCCAGAAACATTGATGACAGCAGTTTTGGAGTTGGAAAAGGCCTACCGTGAAAGTCAGGCAGATCCAAGTTTCCAAGAGGAATTAAACCAGCTCTTACGCCAGTATGTGGGGCGTGAAACTCCTCTTTACTATGCAAAAAATTTGACTCAGCATATTGGCGGAGCCAAGATTTATCTCAAACGTGAAGACCTCAACCATACAGGGGCCCACAAGATTAACAATGCCTTAGGACAAGTTTTGCTTGCCAAACGCATGGGTAAAAAGAAAATTATCGCTGAAACAGGTGCTGGTCAGCACGGTGTGGCAACTGCAACTGCTGCAGCCCTCTTTAACATGGAATGTACTATCTACATGGGTGAGGAAGATGTCAAACGCCAAGCTCTCAATGTCTTCCGCATGGAGCTTTTGGGAGCCAAGGTCGAGGCTGTGACTGATGGTTCGCGCGTGCTCAAGGATGCGGTCAATGCAGCCCTTCGTTCATGGGTGGCAAATATCGATGATACCCACTATATCCTTGGTTCTGCCTTGGGGCCTCATCCATTCCCAGAAATCGTTCGTGATTTCCAAAGTGTTATTGGTCGAGAAGCTAAACAACAGTACCGTGACTTGACAGGTCAAGATCTGCCAGATGCCCTAGTAGCTTGTGTTGGTGGTGGGTCTAATGCCATCGGTCTCTTCCATCCCTTTGTAGAAGATGAGTCAGTAGCCATGTATGGGGCTGAAGCAGCTGGACTTGGTGTGGATACAGAGCACCACGCTGCTACCTTGACCAAGGGTCGTCCGGGTGTCCTCCACGGTTCTCTTATGGATGTGCTCCAAGATGCTCATGGTCAAATTCTTGAAGCCTTCTCTATCTCAGCAGGATTGGACTATCCTGGTATCGGTCCAGAACATTCTCACTACCACGATATTAAACGTGCCAGCTATGTTCCTGTGACAGACGAGGAAGCCTTGGAAGGATTCCAGCTCTTGTCTCGTGTGGAAGGGATTATCCCAGCATTGGAATCTAGCCATGCCATTGCCTTTGCGGTGAAATTGGCCAAAGAACTCGGTCCAGACAAGTCCATGATTGTCTGTCTATCAGGTCGTGGGGACAAGGATGTGGTCCAAGTCAAAGACCGCTTGGAAGCAGATGCAGCAAAGAAGGGAGAAGCTCATGCCTAAGACACTAACAGAAAAATTGAACGCTATAAAAGCAGCTGGAAAAGGAATTTTTGTTCCCTATATCATGGCTGGAGACCACGAGAAAGGTTTGGATGGTCTAGCTGAAACAATCCACTTTTTAGAAGATTTGGGTGTCTCTGCAATTGAAGTGGGCATTCCCTTTTCAGACCCTGTTGCAGATGGACCTGTTATCGAAGAAGCTGGCTTGCGCAGTTTAGCCAACGGGACCTCTACCCAGGCTTTGGTTGAAACCTTGAAAACCATTGAAACAGAAGTACCACTTGTCATCATGACCTACTTCAATCCCCTCTTTCAGTACGGTGTGGAGAATTTTGTCAAAGATTTGGCAGATACAGCGGTTAAGGGCTTGATCATTCCAGACCTTCCTCATGAGCATGCCAATTTTGTGGAGCCTTATTTGGCAGATACAGACATTGCTTTGATTCCTTTAGTAAGCTTGACCACAGGGATTGAGCGTCAGAAAGAGTTGATTGAAGGGGCAGAAGGATTCGTCTATGCAGTTGCCATCAATGGGGTGACAGGGAAGTCAGGCAATTATCGTGCAGACTTGGACAAGCACTTGGCACAATTGCATCAAGTGGCCGATATCCCAGTCTTGACAGGTTTTGGCGTATCTAGTCAAGCCGATGTAGAACGCTTCAATGCGGTATCAGATGGCGTTATCGTCGGTTCAAAAATTGTAAAAGCTCTCCACGAGGGAGAGCCGATTGAGGACTTTATCAAACAAGCAGTAGCTTACCAAAAATAATCATACAAGCAGCAAGTAAGAGGAAAGGCACAAAAGGAAGTCTTTCCTTTTTCTTTTGCAGGAGGAAGGCTAGTATTCCTGTAGCAGAAGCAAACTGAATCAAGATAAGTAATTCGGTTACGCTAAAGACGAGAGCACAAGAAGCTAGAAAGAGGAAATCCCCTGCGCCCATGCGGATATCGATAAAATGAGCCAAAATTCCAAGGATAAGGAAGAAGACCATGACCAGATTCCAGCCAGAGGAAGCCATGAGGAGTAGGTGGAAAGTCATCCAGACCAGTAAGGGATATTCCTGATGGCGAAAGTCGTAGATGCCCAAGGTCAAACCTGCAGTGATTAGGATTACTTGACTCAAGGAAAGTAATCCCCAAGAGTAAGATAGAAATAGGAGACCTAAGCCTAGTTCCAAAAGGGCATACCAGACTGGATAAGGAGCTTTGCAGTAGCGACAGTGAAAGCGATTGAACACCTGTGAGAGAATCGGAATCAAATCTAAGGGACGCAAGCGAGTCTGACAGGAATCACAGTGACTAGCCGGTCGGATAATGGAATGTTCTGGGAAACGGTCAATGACCAAACCAAGAAAGGAAGCGAGAATGCTCCCGACAAGAAAAAAATAAATATCAATCATACTTATCTATTCGTAAAAAATAGGAGAAGTAGTATAATGGAGAAACATAGATAAGATGGTGAGGCAAAGATGACAATTCGTTTTGAAGAAAAGGTGAGTATAGAAAACGCTCAATTCGTATGCCAATGGTCCAACTCCCTCGGCAAATCCTTTCAAGAACAATGGATGGGACCAATGATTCCTTTTCCCTTGACAATTCAAGTTTTGCAAGATTTGGAAGGAATCTTTTCAATCTTTGAAGGACGAGAGTTTGTCGGGCTTATACAGAAAATCAGGCTAGAAGACAGTAATCTTCATATCGGGAGATTTTTTATCAACCCCCAGAAACAGGGGCAAGGCTTAGGTAGCCAGGCTTTAAGGAAATTTGTTAGTTTGGCCTTTGAAAATGAAGACATAGATACTATTTCTCTAAATGTTTACGAGGCAAATCACACAGCTTACAATCTTTACCAAAAAGAAGGATTTGAAATCGTTCAAATGGTTGAAACACCTATACGAAAATACATTATGAAAAAGGGGAGATAGAAAGCAAATAGCCTTGAAATCAATGTTGACTGCGATTATGAACCTGAATCAGCCCCTCAAAAGGGACTGTATATGAATGAACGTTACCGGTGTTTAAAAACTAAAGAATATCAGGCACTTTTATCTTTCAAGGGTTGACAAATTTTCGCTAAACGTAAGATTGATATGAAATCTGTCTTTGGGCAGATAAAGGTTTGTTTGGATTATAAGAGATGTCATCTGAGAGGTAAGCGTCAAGTGAGAATTGACATGGGATTCGTACTCACGGTCAACAACCTGCTGAAATATAATAAGAGAAAGAGGCGAAATTAAAAAGCTAGAGTTCCGCAATTGGAAATCTCTAGCTTTTTGTTTTCTGAGAATCATCTTGACTCAGACTTTTTTGACTAATGTTACTAAAAAGATAAAGTAGCTTTTAGCCTTATTTATCGTCGCCACTCAGCATGTTTTTGATACCTTCTACAGCACCTTCTACAGCGTCTTTGGCATCTTCAGCAACTTCTTTTACTTTAGAAACAACTTTTTCAGCTGCTCCTTCTTTTTCCATTTTTTCATCACCGATGGCTTTCCCAACACCTTCTTTAATAGAACCTTTAGCTTGATTTAATTTTTCTTCTACTGACATGATAATTTCTCCTGTTATATTTATTTTATCTTAGTTTACACGAGTTTTTTCGTGAGATACTACACCAGTTGCTGCACCTTTAACAGCTTCTACACCTTCGCTAACTTTTTCTTGAACAGTTGAGAAACCAGATCCAAGACCAGATTTAGCTTTTTCGAATTGTTCTGAAGCGAATTCTCCTGTTGATTCAGCAACGTCAGATACGCGATCTTGAAGGCTTACTGAGTCTGCTTCATGTTGTTCTTTAGTTTTGATGTCGACAACGTTTACGTTGATTTCAACAACTTCCAAGTCAGTCATTTTAGCAACTTCTGAAGATACGATTTCTCTGATTTCTGAATATAAAGCTGGAACATTTTTTTGGTACTCAGCAATAATGTTTAAGTCAACTGCGACTTGTGTTTTACCAACTTCTACGTTAACACCACTTGTTACGTCATCGCTGTTAACGATTTTTTCTTTAAGATTTGAGAAGAAACCACCGTCGATTCCCAAAAGACCTGAAACGTTCTCTAGTGACAGACCAATGATTTTTTGGATAACTTTATCTTCGTAAGTAAGTTCCCCTTTGATTTCGTGAGCTACAGCAGTAGCATCTTTCTTTTCTACGTTAGTGTTAATGTTTTTTTCGTTTGACATATGAAACTCCTTTAATTAAATTAGTAATTTTTATTTATCTATATAGTTTTTTTCGATATATAATCCAGCTGCAACTCCCAGTACTCCTAAAATCAATACAAATATTGTTTTGAAGAAGCCAAAGGAGATAATCAAACAAGCGAGAAATACGCCTATGAGACCAGTGATAATTGGATATCGATATTGTTTAAGCCATTCCATTTTTTACTTCCTTACTTCACACGACTAACAGTCTTTTTGTTTTGAGGTTTTGGTTTAGGCTGGTAGTCTTTTACTAGAACTTCTAGTTTCACCTGACGCTCAATACCAAAAAACTGCTTCAATCCATTAGTTATTTCATTTTGAATTAGTTGGCATCTGTCAGCGATGTTGTCCGCAGGAAGAATTTTACCTTCTACATGAACGAAACATTTATTTTTTCGTAAATTTACATGAACAGTTGGGTTCTTGATCAATCCATGATCACTTACCAAACTTCTAACAAAACCTTCGATTGCAGAATTCTTTAATTTTAATGTATCGTTTTTAGTTTCAAGTTGAATTTCCAAATAACGTTTAGGATAAAACAACACAACTAACATCGATAACAAAACTAAAGTTGATAGAGCCACTATCCCCCAGAATATATATCTAGAGAGATAGAATTCAACGAAATGATTCTGTCTCCAGCTAAATAGCTGAATGCCTAGATCACTAACTTGATGATAATCTATCAAAACAGGAAGGAAAATTGTCAAGATTAAAATACAGAAAATAATGAAACATATTTTCTTTGCTTTTGACATATACAATCCTTTCGATTTAACATTAAACTATTTTTACCGTCATTGATTTAAAAATAGTTTATTCTACAAGTAATTATTTTTTACCTGTAAAGAATGATACTACAGTAACAACAATTGCTACTCCTGCAATAGATGGGATCAAAGCCATTCCAGCGATGGATGGGCCCCAACTACCTAAGAGGGATTATCCTACAGATGACCCGACTAAACCAGCGAATACATTTGCGACGATTCCCATAGAACTACTTTTTTAGTGATTCTACCTGCTACAAGTCCAATAAGACCTCCAGCAATGATAGACCACAACATTGCTTACCCTCCTTTTTTATTTTAATATCAAAAAATAAATCAATTCCTTTGATTGTTGTTATTATATAATTTTAATACAAAATAATCAATTATTTTGATTATTATATAATTTTAATATAAAAAAATCAAATTCTTTGATTGTTGCTATTATATAATTTTTAAAATTAAAAATATAATCTTTCGACTTGAATTTGATTCTGTATTCACGCCCTCAATAGACGGTAAAATAAGAAAATTGTTTATATATTGCCTCCGTAGTGTTATTATACGAAATAAAGGATCTTAGTAAAAGTCGTTACAGCATGTTATACCTATTCTTTGTGGTATAATTGCAAGAGGTTTAATCCGATAATTTATAAAGAGAGAAAGACATTCATGAGAGATTTATTATCTAAAAAAAGTCATAGGCAATTAGAATTATTAGAATTATTATTTGAACATAAACGTTGGTTTCATCGTTCTGAACTAGCAGAGTTATTAAATTGTACAGAACGTGCAGTCAAAGATGATCTATCCCATGTTAAATCTGCTTTTCCTGACTTGATTTTTCATTCTTCTACTAATGGTATACGCATTATTAATACCGATGATAGTGATATTGAAATGGTTTACCATCATTTCTTTAAACATTCAACTCATTTTTCGATTTTAGAATTCATCTTCTTTAATGAAGGTTGTCAAGCCGAGAGTATTTGTAAAGAATTTTATATCAGTTCATCTTCGCTCTATCGTATTATTAGCCAAATCAATAAAGTGATTAAAAAGCAATTTCAATTTGAAATCAGTCTGACCCCTGTTCAAATCATTGGAAATGAGAGAGATATTCGTTACTTTTTTGCACAATATTTTTCAGAAAAATATTATTTCCTAGAATGGCCATTTGAAAATTTTTCATCAGAGCCCCTATCTCAATTGTTAGAATTGGTTTATAAGGAAACAAGCTTTCCAATGAATTTGTCAACTCATAGAATGCTAAAGTTGCTCCTAGTTACGAACCTATATAGAATAAAGTTTGGTCATTTCATGGAAGTAGAGAAAGACTCTTTTAACGATCAAAGTTTGGATTTTTTAATGCAGGCAGAAGGAATAGAAGGTGTTGCTAAGAATTTTGAATTAGAATACAATATCTCTTTAGATGAAGAAGTTGTTTGCCAATTATTTGTGTCTTACTTTCAAAAAATGTTTTTCATAGATGAAAGTCTCTTTATGAAATGCGTAAAAAAGGATAGCTATGTTGAAAAATCTTACCATCTATTGAGTGATTCTATTGATCAGATTTCAGTCAAGTATCAGATTGAGATTGAGAATAAGGATAATCTGATTTGGCATCTGCATAATACCGCACATCTGTATCGTCAAGAGTTGTCCACTGAGTTTATTTTATTTGATCAAAAAGGGAATACAATCAGGAATTTTCAAAATATTTTCCCTAAATTTGTTTCAGATGTAAAAAAAGAGCTTTCTCATTATTTAGAGACTCTTGAAGTTTGTTCTAGTTCAATGATGGTAAATCATCTATCTTATACCTTCATCACTCATACCAAACATTTGGTGCTTAATCTACTACAAAATCAGCCAAAGCTGAAGGTTCTGGTTATGAGTAATTTTGATCAGTATCATGCAAAATCCGTTGCAGAGACACTTTCTTATTATTGCAGCAACAATTTTGAACTTGAAGTTTGGACTGAATTAGAATTATCAAAGGAATCTTTAGAAGAATCGCCTTATGATATCATCATTTCTAATTTTATTATTCCTCCGATTGAAAATAAGAGACTGATCTATTCAAATAATATAAACACGGTCTCACTCATATCTTTGTTAAATGCCATGATGTTTATTCGATTAGATTAGTAACCTAAAATAAAAAATGCTATTTCGCGTTTTGAACTGTACCTCAAAAGTTAGACAGAAAAAATCTAATTTTTGGGGTGTTTTTATTAAGAAAAGACCTTCAGTCATTTAAGTAAAATGTACATCTAGAGTCATAGTCCTCTAAAACTCTTGCTTTTTTTGTAGAAGATACGAAAAAAACCTTGATTCCAAGGCTTTTCCTGTTGTATGTAGATGCCCCCTACATGGATTTGTAAGAACTTTTCATATTGAAAATAAACAAAAATGTTGAAATATAGCTGATTTTAGGGAAATACTTTTAGGTGTTTTCAATGTCAGGATTTAAAAATGGGGCAAAAGTGGGGCAAAAACGAATGACTCGTATTTGGTTTGAAAACCTATAATACCTAATGATTATGCTATTCTAGATATATAGTTTTGTTATAAATAAATGTCAGTGCGAGATCAAATTGGAGGATAAAATGGAAAAACAAATTAATGAAAAAAAGCCTTGGTTCCCAAAGCTTTTTAATGTTATAAACTCATTAAAATAACTCCCAGTTAGATTTGGAATATTTTTTATTCTGTGTCATATAAAAATAAATAGAATGAATAGCTATAGCTAGAGCTAAAATGGTTGTAATACTTACTACTATTATAGGATTAGAAGCAAAGATTAAAGAGAGAATCAAGGCAGCCAGATAGAGTGTAGCTTGGACACAGTAGTAACTTTTCGAATAGCGAAGATAGTGTTTGTTATAGGGCCCATTTGCTAGGACAGCAGCTTGGAAGAGGCCAATTCCGATATAAAAGAAGCTGGTTGCAAAGAGAAGATTAGTTTCAGGATTCAGAAGAAAACTCATCGAAACGGTCATCATAAGAAGTCCAATGAAAATAGGATAGTGACTGTAAATTAGAAATAGTCCCTTTTGATTAGATTCTTCATCAATAGCATGGTCGAATTGACCAAAATAAAACAAGAACAGAGAAAGCATAATAATGAAATAAAGAACCGAATAAATCGAGAAATTCTCGATTGTAAAGAAGTTAGCTAGCTCCATAATCATCTCTCCAAACGTAATAATGACAAGAAGGGAGATGCGCTCGATTAAATGGGGGAGATTTACCTGGTAATGATCATCTTTACTAATCGAGGTAATTGGCGTAATAAATGTTAGCAGAATACTAGCATAAAGGATATAGACTCCAATGTAAATAGGAAGAAGAGCTGCTAGATAGATTTCTAAACTTCGTAGACCTGTTATCCATAGAAAACCTTTGATACTTTCCCGATTAACATCATCGGTTGATTTTCTAAAAAATTCAACCAAATATTGAAAAAATAAGGTAAGGGTTAATGTACCAATAGCCCAACAGAGATAATGAAAATATTGTTGCCAATCAGGTCCAATCATATTGGCTATAAAGAGTAAAATTCCCATTTTGATAAACATGATTACTATGTTAAATAAAGAGTTCTTTCCATAGCGATTGGTATAATCGGTTTGAATCATCCAGGAATCGATGAGAAGCAAGACAGACATGAAAAAATCAAGCAAAGAATTCCAAGTCAAAATACCGTTATGAAGATGGTCAATTAAAGTAGTTACTTTTGAAATTGCAAAAACAAAAACTAAGTCATAAAAAAGTTCTGAAAATTCTACACGTTTATGTTTAATAAGAGTTGTCATCTTAAGACCTTTCTATTTTAGAAGTACAATTTATTATAACAGAAAATGGTAAAAAAAAAGGAGATGCTTAAATAACTTCATGTGACGCGAATGAACTGCGCCACAAAAGTTAGGTTTTTTCTGTCTAACTTTTGGGGTGCAGTTCAGAAGGGGTGTTTTTTCTATCGTTTTTTAGTGCTAAGACTACACAAAAAAGCCTTGATTCCAAGGCTTTTTCCTGTTGATTTAGATGCCCCCTACAGGGATTTGGAAAGGACTTTCATATTGAGAGCAATTAAAAATATTGAAATATAAGTGATTTTAGGTATTTTCAATGTCATGATTTAAAAATGGGACAAAAGTGGGGCAAAAACCATACAGATTCTAAACTGTATGGTTCTTTTTTTATCTAACCAAGAAAGGTTAAAACTTATTAAAACACATGCAATCAACTGTTGAAAACTTTTTAGTCCGTGTAATATAAAAACAAGTAAAAAGTTGAACTATAGGGAATATTGTGTCATAATAGGTAATAGATGAATAATTAATAGATTGGAAATAATGCTTTCTTACCTTAACAAGTTGAATTGGTTATACATTTTTTCGTCGCAATTGTGTCTATCTCTCGAGTTTAGCTAGTTTTTATAAGCTCTGGCTTCTAATCAATATAACAAATTTTAGAAGTGCATAAGACAAGATGGTGACATTACTACAGTCATTTCTAGTCACCATATGTTGCTGGCACAGGCTGTTTGTAGTGTTGGCTATTTACTAGTCAGTTTAATCGGAGTGTTTAATTTTTATTGTTGAAAGGTTTTTATATGGCGAAAATTCTATCTTTAGGTCTGACAGGTAAGAAATTACTTGCTCAGGGGTTCTTGTTTGTTCTGCTAGGTCTCATCTTGATGGTCACGGGGACTTGGTTGCCAGTAAAGGTTATTCGACTGGTTCTGTTTTTAGCTTGGATAGCAACGGTCTTAGATTTAGTATTACGTATTTTCAAAAAAAGTCAGTCAACGGACACCTTGGGAGTTGCACTGGTTAAATTGTTAGTGCTGGGATATTTGCTTGGCTCCAATCTTGCGACGGATGTGCCGATTTATATTTTGGCTCTTGTGATTGGAGTTTATCAGATTTTTCATGCTAGTATTAACCTTGTCACCTATGTTCTCTACCGCAAAAACAAAATTCGACCTCGTTTTCGTCTCTTACTAGATGGACTCGTACTAGTTTTTCTTGGTGGGACTAGTCTTTTGTCCTCTACAGGAAATTCTGTCTTTCAACTCTTTGTATTAGGGGCTTATTTTTTCCTTTATGGTCTGTCCAATATCCGTGACGGTTTCTTATTTGAAGGGGAAATTGGGAAAAACCATCTCAAACGTCGTATTAGAATTAGCTTACCTATTGTCCTAGCCGCTCTCATCCCTGCAAGAACTTTAGCAAAAATCAACAAATTCATGCAGGAAAATGCTGATGAGAGAGAGGATATCCATCTTGGAATGGTGAAGTCTGGTAAGACAGCGGAGCTTGAAATTTTTGTTCATACAGCTGAGACCTCTCTGTTTTCGGCAATTGGTCATGTGGATATCTGCTATCAAGGCCGTGTTATTTCTTATGGCAACTATGATCCGTCTTCTGAGACCTTATTTGGCATGGTAGGAGATGGTGTCTTATATTTCTGTGATCGTGACAAGTACATTGACCTATGTAAACGTGAGAGTCAAAAAACGCTTTTTGGTTATGGGATAGATTTGACGCCTGAAATGGAAAAAGCAGTTCAGAAAAAGTTGGCTGAATTGAAACAACTGACGATTCCATGGGAGCCAAGTGCAGATAAAATCATGACAGGTGATGGTAAGGAAGACTACACCTACGCTTATAAAATCAGACATGAGACAGATGGGGAACTTTATAAATTTATCAAATCTAAGTTTAAATCCTACTTTGTCTTATCTACAAACTGTGTGCTCTTGGCTGATACCATAGTCGGTCAGGCTGGCACCGATATCCTCTCACCCAAAGGATTTATCGCACCAGGAACTTACCAAGCTTACCTTGACCGAGAGTTTGAAAAACCAAATAGTATAGTCGTATCTAAACATGTTTATTAAGGAGAATTTATGAATTTAGTAAAAAAATACACCCCATTAATACTTTTTATAGGGCTGGTTACTCTTGTAATTCTGAATGCATCAAGCTTTATATCAGGGGCAGTATCTCTCTTTGAAGTAACTTCTACCTTGATTTATGGTGCTGTCATTGCTTTTGTGCTCAATGTTCCCATGAAAAAAATTGAAGAATTCCTAGTTAAAATGAAGGTAAAGGCAGGGTTGCGCCGTCCGATTGCCATGGTACTTGTTTTCCTAGCTCTTATCTTAATCGTGATTGCTCTTTTGGTTTTGGTGCTGCCAACCCTAGCCCAGACTATTAGTCAGCTGGGAACAGTCCTTTCAACAGTCCTTACTCAACTTGGGAAATTGCTAGGCAGCTCGGAATTTGTAACCAAAGACATGTTGTCAACTATCGTATCAGGCATACAGGGACAATCTAGTTCTATTAGCCAAGCTTTGATAGGTTTTTTATCAGGTCTGACTAGTAATATCGGCAATATTTTTTCAAGTTTGATGAATGCCTTTTTGATTATAGTCTTCACCTTTTTATTTTTATCCAGTAAGGAACATTTGGCAGCGATGACGAGTCGACTTCTAAAAGTTTTTCTTCCAGAGAAGGTGGTGATAAAGTTGACTTACATTGGACAAGTAGCACTAGAGACTTATGACCAATTTTTGATGAGTCAGCTGATTGAAGCAGTTATCATAGGAGTTATGATAGCGGTTGGTTACAGCGTGTTTGGGATACCCTATGGAGTAATGACAGGTATCTTTGCAGGAGTGCTATCGTTCATTCCTTATGTAGGGCCTATGATTGCTTGTGTTGTGGGAGCGATTTTTATCTTCACAGTGAGTCCTACTCAAGCCTTACTTTCTCTTCTTCTATATCAAGTTATACAGCTGATTGAAGGAAACCTTATTTATCCTAGAGTTGTAGGTCAATCTATTGGTTTGCCAGCTATTTTCACGCTTGCGGCTGCTAGTATTGGAGGCAATCTCTTTGGCTTACTTGGGATGATATTCTTTACACCGATATTTGCTGTTATCTATCGATTGGTTAAGGAATTTGTCGTTGCAAAGGAAAATCAGCTAGATTAAGAAAAACTAAATTTAATAAGATATACTGAGAAGAGAGTGAGAGATTCTCTTCTCTTTTATTTTTAAATACTTTTCTACAAAAAGCTATTAGACGTTAAAAAAAGCCTTGGTTTCAAGGCTTATTTCTGTTGATTTAGATGTGCCCCCTGCAGAAATTGTAGGAGATATGTTGCTTAGATGTTCTTGATTTTATGGTGTTTTTGTAATGTTTAAATGAATTTGTGAGTTTGTGGATAGTATGTTGCACGTCAAATTCACTCCAAAATTGAAATTTTGGAGGGGGCAAACAGAGGAAATTAAATCAGCACAATGCCTGTTTAATCAACATTTCAAAAGATTCATTTGTTGTAAAGACAATAAAATATTTAATTTTGGAAAATTTTTTTGTGTTTTTGCTTGACTTCCAAAACCAATAATGTTAAAATAGTCTACATAACATAGACAAAGAGGAGTGGAATATGAGTAGAACTTATATGAATATTAGATTGGCTTATGAAACAAAATTTTGGCTAGAATGTTTACAGGAAGAGGTACAGAAAGTCTTAGATTTGTCAATTAAGGAAGGGGACATGGAAGAATTTGAATATCTAATTATGGAAAAGTTAGAACAAAAACATGCACTTTTAGGAGCCGTTTCAATCACGACATTTTTCAAAGTTTCATCTTCTAGTGTGATTGAAAAAGCGTTTCAAGAGACTAAGAATTATACTCAATCCGAGTGGATGGAATTGGCAAGTCAAATGAAGCTAACACTAGTAAAGCAGGAGATGGAGATAGGAACCTTAACACCAAGATTATATCTTAAAGATGATATAATTTCTGAGTTAGAGAAATACCAGACTCTTTTCAAGAGTGAGGATATGGTGAGACAAGTTAGAATGAGTTACGTTATTAAGTTGCTAGTATTTGCATATTATAAAAAAATTTTTTTGTGATATTTTATACAGACCTCTGAGACTTTGAGGTCTATATAAACAGCCTACATGTCTATATTATGCAGACTATTTTTACAAAAGGAGAAGATAGATGAATGTTGCAAGAGCCTCACCCAGAGTAAAGACTAATTGAAATAATAATGCACATATTTAATTTTTAATTTTGAGAGGAAATAATGTTATGAATTCAAAAAAAATAGTTCCAAAAACAAAAACTCATACTTTTGATGATGTTATCGAACAAGGCTATTGTGATAGATTATCAAGATATGTTCCAGATGCAGTTGTCGGAGGTTTACACAAATACAATTCAAAAGATGCATTACCATATGCAAAAAAGCTTAAAAATACATCTAATGGAAAGCATTTATCTGTTAAGTATTTAGCAAGTTTGTTGGATATGTGGGACAGAGCTTGTCAGTTATTTCATGTTATCACAGGTACCTGTTTAGCTGATGATATATTTACCTCAAAGAAAATTCATAATGAATCGTATTTTTACAATACTAATACTTCTAATTTCATTACAGATGAGGTTATCGAACTTGTTAAAGAAAAACATCGTTCATATTCTAGAAAAGCCGATGAAGGTATTATTTTAGCAGTTGAGCATGAGTTTGATATTCACCCTGACCTGTATTATTATGTTCTAGGACAATTGGGTTGGAAAAGAGTAAAACATAATTATCTAGTCAAAGCTCTTGCCGGGGCATTATCTTAGGGGAGAGCCCCTCCCTTTTTCTATATTTTTTTAAAAAAGGAGAATAAAAAATATGTTTAAAAATTTTTGTCAAAATGCTTTTATAAGCCTATATTTTATAGTTTCGGTTTTAGGTGGCTTTTCAGCTCACCTTGAATTTAAAGCGTTTTCTCCGTATCAATCGGTCAAAGTAGCTTTATGCTTGGGGGTTACATTAATTTTATTGCAACTTCCAATGATGTTTGCCAAATTATTAGAGGTTTTGAAAATCAAAAAAGGTGAAACTCATGAATGATATCAGACGAATGAGATTAGCTTTTTGTATTGCTACAATATTGATGGTGTGCTCCATTTTTGTATTTAAGCCAACGGGAGAAGGTATGTCCCTACTTTGCTCAATTCTTGCTACTCCATTCATTTTTATATTTATTTATTATTTTATAAAGTTTAAAATAATAGTGTTATATTCTTTAGTTCGAGATATTTTAAAAAAATTTAGGTAGCTTATGATAAAGGTAAATAATTCAGTTTCTTTAATGAATAGTTATATTTTAACGACGAAAAGAGTTAGAAGCCTACATATATTTGTTTTACTAAGCTCATTTTTAGCTTTGATTAGTATTACTAGTATACTGAATTTATTTTTTTTAAGAATATTAATTTTGTCGTTTGGCTTATTTCTAATCTATCGTTTAAATATTTATTTAAAATGTTTGATTGATTTGGTCAGACCATCTCTAATTGTTAGGGAGTGTATTCTTTTTGTTATTGAAAGACAGGGGTTATACAAGTCATCTGAAGGGATTGTATTAAGTTCTGCTACTTTAGAATACTATTTTAAAAATGGCTATATTTTTGTGAATGCTATCTTGTGTGGAGACGAATATGTAGATAAGCTTTGTGACATAGGACTTTATCTTGGGACGTCTTTGGGAATTACATTGGAGTCTCAGGAACTTTTCCCGACTTGTATGCAATATAAGTTTCGTTATATAGTTCCCGAACGTCTGCATATCGCCTCCCTCCTCCCTCTTGAAGATGATAGTTTGAAAATTAAAATCTATGATAATTTTGTTATCGATTTGAGAAAAAACTTTTCAATGCTTATATCTGGCGCGTCAGGTGCTGGAAAATCATTTTTTACATATTATTACTTGACTCGTTTCATAGCTCAGACCGTAAATGGGAAACATGCAAAAATATATGTGATTGACCCAAAAATGTCAGATATTTATAAATTATGCAAACTTTCTGGTCTTCCAGTAGGAAATTATGGAACAACTAATGAGGATGCCTTTAGAATTTTGCGTCAGTATATCAAGGAGCTAGATAGACGTATGCTAATCTATAATCAAAGTGATTTGTTTGATAGTATTGGCATAGACTTAGGCCTTCCTCCTTTACTTTTACTGATAGAGGAGTATTCATCGTTAGTGGCTTCTATGGATAGTAAGGCTAAAAAAGATTTTGAAAATATGGTTGCTATCGTTGCTCAAAAAGCAAGGTCTTTATCTATGGGGGTCTGTATTGTGATGCAACAGCCTCGTTCCGATAGCCTTTCTACGAATATCAGAGAACAGCTTGTAAATGCTATATTCCTTGGAAGTCACCCGAGTAAGGAATGTAGTAATATGATGTTTGGCACGGCAGATGTACCCAATGTTAAGAAAGATAAGGGAGTAGGACTTTACTCTATAGAGCGTGAGCCTCCTAAGGAATTTCAAGCCCCAATTTTTGACAGAGATGTATTTGAGACAATACTCCCAGTATGGGAATGTGCTGCTAAAGATTATAAGAAGGATGAAGAATGTGTGAAGTAGAAATCCTTGTGAAGCTAGGAGATGGAAATGTAATGAAGGATTATGAATCTGATACCAATCCATATAAGGCGTTGCTAAAAGCAATGAATATGGCTCATATGTTTATTGTTGATGAGCTGGAATAAAAGGATATTTAATAATATGATTTTAAAATATATCTGTGGTATGTGATGAATCTTAAGCGTTTTGAAGATGAATAAAATTCTTTTATTCATTTTCAAAATGCCATCCTGCAGCCGGCGGAAGACAAGGCCGGTCGGACAGACGTCCGAATAAATGTACTTTATGTCCAATACTGATTGACGTTAAAAGCTGTATTATTATTATTTGAAATTAGGAAGGATTTTACCTATGAAAGAAATTGTTGTTGTTCTAGCTATCTCTACTAAAAAAGAGCGAGGCTGGATAAAAGTCTCCACCCTCAATGATTGTTGGAGTGACCTAGGTATGCATTTCGATAAATCAAAATTTGGAGCTGTCTTCTCTGCTCCAGGCCTTTATGAGGTTGAAGTTGTTAATAATGCTTCATTTGGTCAAAATGCCCAATATGAGGTAACTCAATCCAGAAAGATTGGGACCTTTGCAGAATTGATTGAAATGGCAAAAATTAAATAATTTATATTTAGGGTAAGACTGGGCCTGCCAGCTTTGCTGGCAAGTGGAGCGTGGTCAGTGGAACGGCAGTCTTGCCCTAAAATTTAAGTATATAGAATGTTTTAACTTTATTTTTTTGAAGGAGAAATTTCATGGATAAAGAAGTTTTAAATCGGGCTCCCTCTAATAGCCCGATAAGTATACATCAAATGTCTAATAAGAGTTACTCCAAATTTCAAGAGGAAGTATCTCTGAAGTATGGGTTTATTGGTCTAAAATTAGATAAACTAAGTTTAACCGCTGAAGTTAGTGAAGAATTTCATTCTGAGATTCTTAGTGGGAATTTTATCTTATATGATTACTTTGGTGTAGTCGAGCCAAATTTAACTAGGAATGGTGAACTATCTAGTTACAAAGGGCAATTCTTTGATGATGAAAAAGAGAATTGGTATATCGAGTATACCCCAGTTGCGTCTATTAAGATGAACAAAAGACCTTTAAAGATTGAATTTACTCCTTCGAAAGTCTCAAAAAAGAACTTTCTTGTTGTTTTTCATAGACTGTTTCCATACATGTCTAACATTGCAATATCTACTTTTCATTTAGCCTATGATTTTGAGCGAGATTTATCGGCTTTACGTGTGAATTGGCCAAAAGTAATGTATCGCCCTATTTATAAGGGAATGAAACTTGAAACTATGGATTTTGGTGCTCCTAAAGGTAATTATCATTTAACCGCTTATAATAAACTTAAAGAACGTATGGATAGTGGAGATATGGCTGAAATAGAAATCTATAAGCAATACGATAATCTATGGAGAATTGAGTATAAATTCTATAATGAAGGCAACATAAAAAAAGAATTAAAAAATGGATTGCCATTCTTAGCTAAAATTCCAGTGTATATTGAAAATTTTAAAGGCTTAGAATTTAATAATTTAGGTGTTAATGAGAAGATTTATCTTTTCGCTCTTCGCAATAAACCTGAATTATTTGCAGAATCTGATAAACGAACGGTAGCTAAGTATAAAAAACTTGCCGAAAGTATCTCTGAAGTTAATTTGAATGTCTTTTTTCAAAATGCTTTAGATTTTGTTGAAATCTTTAATCAAGAGCCTTGTTTGATAAATTTTTTTGAGTTTATGAATTCTATGTTACAAGGCGATATTCCAAAGTTAGCAATAAACTAAGAATAATGAGAGGGTAACGGTATGAAAGATACGATTTCGAATAAGGATTTGATTTCCATGGGTTATAGACCATCAACAGCTAACGCTATTATTCATCAAGCTAGAGATATACTTGTCTCCAGAGGGTATACATTTTATGAACGTAAACGATTAATGGTAGTCCCTAAATCCATTGTAAAAGAGTTGTTAGGAATGGATTTTTAAAAAATGGCTTATATTGAATATAAACAGCGTGGGAAGAAAAGGCTTTGGTCGTTCTCTATACGTGAGAGGAGTAAGAGTCTACTCCATAGGAGTGGATTCAAGACAAAAAGAGAAGCTAAAATAGAAGCGGAGAAAGTTCTTCATAAGTTAAATACTGGGAGTGTTTTGCGCTCTAATATGACTTTATCGGAACTTTATCAAGAATGGCTTGATTTAAAAATTTTACCTAGTAGTAGAAGTGAGGTCACAAAAAAGAAATACATCATGAGAAAAAAGGTCATCGAAAGGCTATTTGGAGATAAACCTGTATCACAAATTAAGCCCAGCGAGTATCAAAAAATCATGAATGAATATGGGAAAAGTGCCTCAAGAAATTTTTTGGGGAGATTAAACTCTTGTATTCGAGCAAGCATACAGATGGCTATTGCTGATAAAGTAGTGATAGAAGATTTTACTGCTTATGTAGATTTGTTTTCAACTAAGAGTGGGCAAAAGGTTGAAGAAAAGTATTTACATACTGAATCTGACTATCAAAAAGTCTTAGTGTATTTGAAAAATAAGTTTGATTATCAGAAATCTATTGTACCGTATGTGATTTATTTTCTTTTTAAAACTGGGATGCGTTTTTCTGAGTTGATAGCTTTGACTTGGGATGATGTTGATGAGATTGGAGAGCAAGTTAAAACTTATCGTCGTTACAATACCGCTATTCATAAGTTTACTCCACCAAAAAACAATACTTCAATAAGATTAGTTCCCATTACTTCAGATATGCTTTCCTTGTTAAAAACATTGAAAATGTTACAACTAAAAACAAACAAAGAATTAAACATTGACAATAAAAATAATTTGATTTTTCAGCATTTTGGCTATGCCTACGATGTTCCAGATATTGGAACAGTTAATAAGGCTATAAAGGTAATGTTAATGGAACTGGAGATTTTTCCGATAATTAGTACCAAGGGTGCTAGACACACTTATGGTAGTTACCTATGGCACAATAACATCGATTTGGGAGTCATTGCGAAAATTTTAGGACACAAAGATATCTCTATGCTGGTTGAAGTTTATGGTCATACATTGGAGGAGAAAATTAGTGAGGAATTTATGGCTGTGAAAAGTTTGTTGTAAAAACACGGCAAATTGCACGACAATTTTTAAAAGGAAAGCAAAAAAAAGCCTTGGAATCAAGACCTTTCCTGTTGTATTTAGATGCCCCCTGCAGGGCTCGAACCTGCGCCCCATAGCTTAAGAGTCTACTGCTCTACCAACTGAGCTAAGGAGGCAACAGAAAAAGCTGAGAATGTAACTTCCCAGCTATTTTAATATGCCCAAAATGGCAGCTAGATTATTTACGAAAGGCATCAAGGATATAGGTGAAACCAACAATTAAAAATGCAAAGGCAACGACATAAACGACAAAGACACTTGTAGCTACTGGATTGAACAAAATCACTAGACCTAGTAAAAATGCAAGCAACGCTATCCACATGATATGGTTGCCAATAATAGGGAAAATCAATCCCAGACGATTGCCTTTAAAGAAAACTATAATGGCTTCTACAATTAACCAAATTCCTAAAATAGTTGGAATGACAACTGGCAGCGTCACAAAGCCATAGGCAACGAGGTAAAGAGCTAAGAGAAGATTAACAATCCCTTGGAAAAGATGAGCTGGTGAGCGAAGCTCTTTTGGTACAGAGAAATAGCCTAAAATAGCTGCTATAGAAGAAACCAGTAAACCAAATGCAATCCACCAGCTGTAAGCAACAAGATTAGCTACTGGGTTTGTAAATAGGAAAAGTCCTAAAAGGACAAAAACAACTCCTGCAAGGAATAGCGATAAACGATTAGAAAATTTCATTTCAATACCCCCTATATAGTATAGTATAGTTTGATAATAAAAATATTATACACCTTTTTAGAGGAAATATCAATAAACAAAATGGAAAATTTGGAAGTTTCAGTCTGATTTATGAAAAGAAAATCAGTTTTTATTATTTTGAAAATAAAAAGAGAAGATAAAATTTGTCTTCTCTACATGAAAATATTGTATGGCATCAAAGCAAAAGTAACTGGCTTTACACTATTTGTAAAGATGTAATTTGATTCAAAAAGAAAAGATAGATTTAAAATGTGGGACAAATGATGGGGTAAATCAGTTATAGACAAGCAAAAAAAGCCTTGATTTACAAGGCTTTTTCCTGTTGTATTTAGATGCCCCCTACAGGGATCGAACCTGTGACCCACGGATTAAGAGTCCGCTGCTCTGCCAGCTGAGCTAAGGAGGCAAAGAAAAAAGCTGTATTGGTGCCGAAACTTCACGGTTTGTATTGAACCCGCGCAATTAAGCAGGTGGGCAACTCGCTCTAACTGAAGCTGTTTCCGTGTGAGACGGCCTACATGCTGTTAGAAGACTTTTGTTTCCCTAATAATACAAAAAATAGTCGGTCAACACTTAAGTGTGAAGTCGTACACCACAGCGTTTCTATGTTTATATAATACCACTTTTTCAAAAAAAATCAAGAGGAAAGTGCAATTTTTTGAAAAGGATTTCAGATTTTTCGCAAACGGTCGATAGCTTCCTTTCTTTGAGCCAAAGCCCGTTCATATTTACCAGTATCTTCTGCTTGGAAATAGTGATGATTACGAATTTTTTCTGGTAGATAGTCTTGCTTGACCCAATTTCCAGGATAGTTGTGTGGATAGAGATAGTCTTGGGCATTCCCTAGTTCCTTGCTTCCGCTGTAGTGTCCATCACGCAGGTGTCGCGGAATAGGCAAGTGCCCTGATGTTTTGAGGTCAGCAAGTGCCTTATCCATAGCTACATAGGCTGAGTTGGATTTTGGAGAAAGGGCCAAATCAATCACGACATTGGCAATGAGAATGCGGGCTTCTGGGAACCCAATCTTCTGGGCAGCATCCAGAGCAGTCACGGTATGAATCTGGGCTTCAGGGTTGGCCAAACCGATATCTTCATAGGCGATAACGGTCAAGCGACGAGCGAGACTTGGCAGATCCCCAGCCTCAATCAAGCGGGCAGCATAGTGAAGACTGGCATCAACATCTGAGCCACGGATAGACTTTTGCAGGGCAGATAGAACATCATAGTGACCGTCTCCATCCTTGTCCATAGTGATGTAGCTTCTCTGAAGACTATTTTCCATGATGTCTAGAGTGATATGGCGAATGCCCTTATCATTCTCAGGGGTAGAAAGAACAGCCAAATCCAGTGAGTTAAAGGCAGAGCGCAGGTCTCCGTTTGTAGAGGTTGCGATGAAGTCCAGCGCATCCTCATCTAGTTCTACTGGAAAATCAAAACCACGCTCAGGGTTACTTAGAGCTATCTGTAGAGCCTCTTTGACTTCTTGGTTAGACAGAGGTTCCAACTCAAAAATTTGAACGCGACTGCGAATGGCAGGAGTGACAGAGAAGAAAGGATTTTCAGTTGTAGCGCCAATCATGATGACCAGTCCACTTTCCAAGAGAGGCAAGAGGAAGTCTTGCTTGGTTTTATCTAGTCTATGAATCTCGTCAAGGAGTAGTACAAGTCCACCTGAAAATTTAGCCTCTTCCGCAATTTCTTGCAGTCGCTTTTTACTATCAACTGTCGCATTGAAAGTTCGAAAGGCATACTTAGTAGTCCCAGCGATGGCTGAAGCAATACTGGTCTTGCCGATTCCAGGAGGTCCATATAGAATCATGGAGGACAGGCGGTTGGCTTCCACCATGCGACGGATGATTTTTCCTTGTCCGACCAGATGTTCCTGACCAATGACCTGGTCGATGGTTTTAGGGCGCATGCGAAGCGCGAGATTGTCTGGCATAGCAGTCCTTTCTAGCGTGGATTTTCTGATGTATATGTGGTAAGATGGTAGTATCTATTTTAGCATATTTCCGAGCAATCGGGGCGATTTAAGAGTCGCATAGAAAGAGGACAAAATGGCAACATATGGATTTTTAGATGTTTTAGAGGAAGAGTTGGAGAAAAACTTTCCCTTTGACTTTGAGATTAGTTGGGACAAGCGTAACCACGCAGTTGAAGTGAGTTTTCTATTGGAAGCGCAAAACGCTACAGGTGTGGAGATGGTGGATGAGGATGGAGAGGTTTCGTCAGATGATATCCTCTTTGAGGAAGCAGTGCTTTTTTACAATCCTGCCAAGTCAACAGTCAATGGGGAAGAGTATTTGACTGTCATTCCTTACCTACCTAAAAAAGGTTTTTCTCGTGAATTTTTAGCTTATTTTGCGTTATTCCTTAAAGATACTGCCGAGGTTGGACTAGATGCCCTCATGGACTTTTTGGAAGACCCAGAAGCAGAAGAATTCGTCATGGAATGGAACCAAGAAGTCTTTGAAGAAGGAAAAGTTGGCTTGGAAGAGGGAGAGTTTTATCCTTATCCGAGATACTAGGAGTTTGACATGAAACTAGAAATTTCTGATTTCACAGGCTGTAAGATTGCTTTGTTTTGTGGGGATAAGCTCTTGACTATCTTACGCGATGATAAGGCAAGCATTCCCTGGCCCAATATGTGGGAACTGCCCGGTGGGGGACGCGAGGGGGATGAAAGTCCTTTTGAGTGCGTGGCGCGTGAAGTTTATGAAGAACTGGGAATTCATCTGACTGAGGATTGTCTGCTTTGGAGTAAGGTTTATCCAAGTATGCTTTTTGCGGATAAACAATCTGTATTTCTAGTCGGTCAGTTGACACAGGACCAGTTTGACAGTATCGTATTTGGAGATGAAGGTCAGGGCTATCAGCTCATGAATGTTGAGGAGTTTCTTAGTTCCAGTCAAGTTGTACCTCAGTTGCAAGAGAGATTAAAAGATTATTTAAAAGTAAGTGATTAGAAAGGATGGTTCGGTTAAATTTCTAAACTGAACCCGCCCTAAACACTGTGCCAAAAAGATAAACTTCTCTTAGACACAAGCGTCTTCAGAGAATTTCCTATTTTGGCTTTGTGTTTTACGGGCTTGGTATCTTAAATATGGAAACATGGCAAGAGTTAAAAGTTACAGTTAAGCGTGAGGGGGAGGAATTGGTTTCCAATCTCTTGATTGAGCTGGGAGCTCAAGGTGTTGCGATTGAAGACAGCATGGACTATGTGGGAAATGTCGACCGTTTTGGTGAGATTTTCCCTGAGGTTGAGCAACAAGAAGAAATCGTAGTCACAGCCTACTATCCTGATACGGTTGATGTGGCAACGGTTGAAATGGACTTGAAGGCTCGTCTCGCGGAACTAACTGATTTTATGGATTTGGGAGAGATCAAAATGGGGACCACTGCCTTGGCTGAAGAAGACTGGGCAGACAACTGGAAGAAATATTATGAACCAGCTCGTATTACTCATGACTTGACCATCGTGCCGTCGTGGACGGACTACGAGGCGACTGCTGGAGAAAAGATTATCAAGCTGGATCCTGGCATGGCTTTTGGTACTGGGACGCACCCAACTACTAAGATGAGCCTTTTTGCCTTGGAACAGGTTCTTCGTGGTGGCGAAACGGTGCTGGACGTGGGGACTGGTTCAGGAGTTCTTTCTATTGCCAGCTCGCTGCTTGGTGCTAAGGAAATTTTCGCTTATGACCTGGATGATGTAGCGGTTCGTGTGGCTCAGGAAAATATTGAGCTCAACCCTGACATGGAAAACATCCATGTAGCAGCAGGAGATTTGCTTAAGGGAGTTGAGATTGAAGCAGATGTGATTGTAGCTAATATCTTGGCGGATATCCTTGTTCATCTGACAGAGGATGCCTATCGCTTGCTCAAGGATGAAGGCTACCTTATCATGAGTGGGATTATCAAGGACAAGTGGGACATGGTGCGCGAGTCGGCTGAGTCAGCTGGATTTTTCCTTGAAACCCACATGATTCAAGGGGAATGGAATGCCTGTGTCTTTAAGAAGACCAAGGATATCTCTGGTGTGATTGGAGGCTAGCATGCAACAGTATTTTGTCAAGGGTAGTGCAGTCTCTCCTGTCACCATCGAGGACAAGGAAACCATCAAGCATATGTTTCAGGTTATGCGCTTGAAAGAAGATGATGAGGTTACTTTGGTTTTTGATGATGGAATTAAGCGCTTGGCGCGTGTGCTGGATGTGGAAAATCGTCAGTTTGAATTGGTCCAAGAATTAGCTGACAATGTGGAATTGCCTGTCCAAGTGACCATCGCATCAGGCTTTCCCAAGGGAGACAAGCTGGAGTTTATCGCTCAAAAAGTAACCGAACTGGGTGCCAGTCAAATATGGGCCTTTCCTGCCGACTGGTCAGTCGCCAAGTGGGATGGCAAGAAATTGGGTAAAAAGATTGAAAAACTAGAAAAAATTGCTCTTGGAGCAGCAGAGCAAAGCAAGCGTAATATCGTTCCAAGTATTCAGCTTTTCGAGAAAAAAGCAGATTTTCTAGCCCAACTTGATCAGTTTGACCGTATCGTAGTGGCTTATGAAGAGTCGGCCAAAGAAGGTGAAGCCGCTGCGCTTCTGCAAGCAGTCACTGGTCTTGAAAAAGGAGCCAAACTGCTCTTTATCTTTGGTCCAGAAGGTGGCCTGTCACCTGCAGAAATTGAGAGTTTCGAAGCTAAGGGATCAGTCTTAGCAGGACTTGGCCCTCGCATTTTGCGAGCAGAAACAGCACCGCTTTACGCCTTATCAGCCCTTAGTGTTTTATTAGAATTAGAGAAATGAGAGGAAGAAAATGGAACAAAAACACCGTTCAGAATTTCCAGAGAAGGAACTTTGGGATTTAACAGCCCTATACCAAGACCGTGAGGATTTCTTACGTGCAATCGAGAAGGCTCGTGAAGACATCAACCAGTTTAGCCGTGACTACAAGGGCAATCTTCATACTTTTGAGGATTTTGAAAAGGCCTTTGCGGAATTGGAACAAATCTACATTCAGATGAGCCATATTGGTAACTATGGATTTATGCCTCAGACGACAGACTATAGCAATGACGAATTTGCCAATATTGCCCAAGCTGGGATGGAATTTGAAACAGATGCCAGTGTAGCCTTGACCTTCTTTGACGATGCCTTGGTGGAAGCTGATGAGGAAGTCTTAGACCGTTTGGGTAAATTACCTCATTTGACGGCGGCCATTCGTCAGGCCAAAATCAAAAAAGCCCACTATCTAGGGGCAGATGTAGAAAAAGCCTTGACTAATCTGAGTGAAGTTTTCTACAGTCCGCAGGATATTTACACTAAGATGCGTGCTGGAGACTTTGAAATGGCTGACTTTGAAGCCCATGGCAAGACCTACAAAAACAGCTTTGTTACCTATGAGAACTTCTACCAAAACCATGAGGACGCTGAGGTTCGTGAGAAATCCTTCCGTTCCTTCTCAGAAGGACTTCGTAAGCACCAAAATACGGCTGCCGCAGCCTATCTAGCCCAGGTTAAGTCTGAAAAACTCTTGGCTGATATGAAGGGCTACGACTCTGTTTTTGACTATCTTCTTGCTGAGCAAGAAGTAGACCGTGCTATGTTTGATCGTCAGATTGACCTCATCATGAAGGACTTTGCACCAGTCGCTCAGAGATATCTCAAGCATGTTGCCAAGGTTAATGGTCTTGAAAAGATGACCTTTGCAGACTGGAAATTGGATTTGGACAGCGCTCTGAATCCTGAGGTAAGTATCGACGATGCCTATGACTTGGTCATGAAGTCGGTAGAACCTTTGGGACAAGAATATTGTCAGGAAGTTGCTCGCTATCAAGAAGAGCGCTGGGTAGACTTTGCTGCTAACAGTGGCAAGGATTCCGGAGGTTATGCGGCGGATCCATATCGCGTGCACCCTTATGTCCTCATGAGCTGGACAGGTCGTTTGAGCGATGTCTATACCTTGATTCATGAAATCGGGCATTCTGGTCAATTCATCTTTTCAGACAATCACCAAAGCTATTTCAACGCCCACATGTCGACCTACTATGTTGAAGCACCGTCAACCTTCAATGAATTGCTTCTCAGTGACTACTTGGAGCACCAATCTGACGACCCTCGTCAAAAACGCTTCGCTCTGGCTCACCGCTTGACAGACACCTACTTCCATAATTTCATTACTCACCTCTTGGAAGCAGCCTTTCAGCGTAAGGTGTATACATTGATTGAAGAAGGGGAGACCTTTGGAGCGAGCAAACTCAACAGCATTATGAAGGAAGTTTTGACCGATTTCTGGGGAGATGCCATTGAAATCGACGATGATGCAGCTTTGACTTGGATGCGCCAAGCTCACTATTATATGGGCTTGTATAGCTATACCTACTCAGCAGGACTAGTCATCTCGACTGCGGGTTACCTTCATCTGAAACATTCAGAAACTGGAGCTGAAGACTGGCTCAATCTCCTCAAATCAGGTGGTAGCAAGACACCGCTTGAGTCAGCCATGATTATCGGAGCTGATATTTCAACAGATAAACCACTCCGTGATACCATTCAATTCTTGTCAGACACGGTTGACCAGATTATCGCTTACAGTGCTGAGTTGGGAAAGTAGGGGAATAGAGAGATTGTTCTAGAATGATGTTTATGGGCTTGTGAAGCGTCATTATACTTGGCTTAGCTGTGGCTATTTTCAAACATGCCGTTGAAGGTCGTGATGTTAAATTTGAACTTGCTATAGAACTGGTATTGATAGTTATTTACTTCATTTTCTATCAGATTGTATTTAATTGAGAGAGCAAGCTATAAAGAAAATTGAATCTATTTATGGCTAGAGAAGATTATTTGTAAAATATAAATAATATGATTTGTATAGATAAGGTAAATATTTTAAAGAAAGGGTGATTTTATGAAAAAGGAACAAGTGTTGATTGGTTTGGGCGTTGCAACTGCAATGGTAACAGCTTTTAATGGTCATGCACAAGCTGATGAGGTTGTAAATAAACATTCGACTAAGTCAACTGTTAACCAATCAGAAACTAAAAAGGATGCTGAGGTCTCAGAATCTGATGTAAAAAATGCAGAAGTAAAACTGAATCAAACAATTGAGGAAGAAAAAAATGCTCAGAAGCTTGTTGATAAAATGCAACAAGAGCATGCATCTACTGTGACAAATAAGAACAAAGCAGATGATGCTTTGAAACAAGCACAAGAATTTGCTAAACAAGCTAGTCCTGAAAAAATTAAAAATGCAGAAAAGGATCTTGTTGCTAAACAGACAACGGTTCGGAAGTCAGAAGAAAGATTGTCAGAAGCAAAAAAAGATGAGAAACAAGCCCAAGCAAGTGTTGAGAAACAAGAAACAGTTGTTAATAAGGCAAAAACTCAAGTTGCTCAGAGAGCAGTTGATGTAAAAAAAGCCCAAAATAAAGTAACAGAAGCAGAGAAAACTTTTGATTGGAATACACTACGCGAGATTCAACAAGCAACTGAGAAATTGGATGCGAAAGTGAAAGAGAACCAAAATAAAGTAAGTTCTTTAACTAATTCAGTATCAAAAGCAGGGCAAGAACGAAAAGCGCTTATAGAAAGAGGAAATAAGACACGTTCTACTCTTGAAAAGAATTTAAAATCTGCTGGGGATGAGTTCCTTACCGTAACGGTTTCTCATGAGATTAAATCAAATTCTGTTAGTGAAAGTGAGTCTAAAACTCCTCCACTTGATGAAAAAACTATCGTAGGAAGAGATGGTAAGACATATTATATTGCTGCGAACGAAGATGTGAATTTTAGTGGTGAAAGAACAGAAACAATTGTTGTAAAATCTAAGGATTATATCCATACCCCTCATGTGATTGATTATAAGAAAGTTTCTGAATACGTTCGTAACTACTTAATCGAATTGCGGAGAATAAATGGCATTGATATTCCAGTGCCACCTGTGACTGAAAAGGCTTTGAGATATGGAAAAGCTAGGGCAGATGAAATGGTGGCAAATGATAAACTGTCACATGATACAAAACTAAAAAATCAAGATTTTGGTTTTAAGGATGCAACAGAAAATGCTACAGCTGGTTCAGTTCCAGAAAAAAGTGTATTGAGTGAAAAAGAACTTGCTTATAAAGAGCTTCTATCTTACTTTAATGATTATAGTAATGCATCATTATATGGCGCATCAACTCCTAAAGAAGCAAATAAATTTAACTATGGCCATAGAATTCCCTTGCTTGCTGCATCAGGAACTGGATTTGCTCTTGGAGCATCGTCAAGTAAAAAAACAACTTTTGGAAATTATGGTGTAATGACTTTTATTAGTGAAGCAAAAGGTGTTTATGATACTTTACCAACAGTGATTAGTCCATCTGAAAGAAGAAGCTATGTTTATAACGGTAAAACCTATTATTATGATACAAGCAGTTCATATTTTTTAGCAAGAGCAGAAAATAAAGACGGTGATCCAGATCATAGTGAATTTTATTTTAACGGTAAACGTGTAAAATTCTTACCGAAGACAACTTTCCGTTATGTTTGGAATGAAATCACACATCCTAAAAATCCAGCTTATACAAAAGCCAAAGAGACTCTAGATAGTTTCAATCGAAAACAAAAAAACGAAGAAACTTTAATGAGGGATAAAATTTCATCACTAAACAAAAATATTACAATTGCTAAAACAACATTGAATACAGATCAAAAAAATCTGTATAAAATTAAAAAACGTCTTGCCGATTTTACAAAACAAAATCAATCCAAGTTAAACGTTTTAAAATTTGCTAAATCTGAGTTGAGCAAACAACAAACTGCGTTAAATATTGCTAAATCTGAACTTTTGAAGCAAGAATCTCAATTAAATCGATTGAAAGCAATCAAAAATAATAAATCTCATGCTGGTAAGAATGCGGAACAGTCATTACTTAATGCCAAAAACGATTTGTTGAAAGCTCAACAATATGTTCTTGTCCTCAAAAATGCTCCAAGAAAACTCGATGAAGCTAAAAAAAGTTTGATGATCGCTAAACAGAAGTTTGAGGAATCAAAAAAAGCACTTGAAAATGCAAATGCTAAATTAAAAAATGCAAAAGTTAAAAAGGAATCTGCTAAGAAAGAATACATCAAAGTATCTAAAGCATTAAAAGTAAGACTTGCTTCCAAAGGAAGTTGGATTCAATCATCTGGTCGTTGGTGGTATAGACATAACAATGGTTCCTATACATCCAATGGATGGGAACTAATCAATGGGAAATGGTATCATTTTGATCGCTCGGGTTGGATGCAGACTGGATGGGTCAAATCAAGTGGCTCATGGTACTATTTGAATAGCTCAGGTTCTATGCAAACAGGATGGTTCACTGTTTCAGGGAAATGGTATTATGCATACAGTTCTGGCGCTTTAGCAGTCAATACAACTACACCTGATGGATATCATGTCAATTACAATGGGGAATGGATTAAATAGAGAGTTCTGTGCTATTTAAAAAGATTAATACAAACTCTCATTTTTTTCAGTATAGTATAACCATCAAATATAGAGAGTTATAACTAATTGCAATACATAAAAAATATACAAATTTTGAAAACAATATTGCAACTGATACGAAATTTCCAATCAATTTTCTTGAAACCCTTTCCCTCTTTTGATAGACTAGTATCTAGTTTTTGAAAAAAGGAGAAAGAAAATGAAAAAATTTGTCGCTGAATTAATCGGTACTTTCATGCTTGTGTTCATTGGGACAGGAGCTGTTGTTTTTGGAAATGGTCTTAATGGCCTAGGTCACCTTGGAATCGCTTTTGCCTTCGGTTTGGCCATCGTGGTTGCTGCTTACTCAATCGGAACTGTTTCAGGTGCTCACTTGAACCCAGCGGTTTCGATTGCTATGTTTGTAAACAAACGTTTGTCATCAAAAGACCTTGTTAATTACATCCTTGGACAAGTAGTTGGAGCTTTCCTTGCGTCAGCTGCGGTATTCTTCCTATTGTCTAACTCAGGCATGTCAACTGCTAGCCTTGGTGAAAATGCCTTGGCAAACGGTGTCACTGTCTTTGGTGGATTCTTGTTTGAAGTCATTGCAACTTTCTTGTTTGTCTTGGTTATCATGACTGTAACATCAGCAAGCAAGGGCAATGGAGCGATTGCTGGCTTGGTCATCGGTTTGTCATTGATGGCCATGATCCTTGTGGGATTGAACATCACTGGACTTTCAGTTAACCCAGCCCGTAGCTTGGCTCCTGCTGTCTTGGTAGGTGGCGCAGCCCTTCAACAAGTATGGATTTTCATCCTTGCTCCAATCGTTGGTGGGATTCTTGCAGCCCTTGTTGCGAAAAACCTCCTTGGAACAGAAGAATAATTGAAACTCAAAAAGCCTTGCTCCTCATCTTGAGGAACAGGGCTTTTTCGTATGAGTTTAACGGTTGTCAACTTTCTCTGGATAAAGGTCGTGTTGGAAGAGGCGTTGTTCTGCCAAGCCTTCATACTTAGTTCCTGGCTTACCGTAGTTGTAGTAGGGGTCGATTGAAATGCCACCGCGCGGAGTGAATTTACCCCAGACCTCTAAATAGCGAGGGTCTAGCAAGTTGACCAAGTCTTTCCCGATGGTGTTGATACAGTTTTCGTGGAAATCTCCGTGGTTTCGGTAGCTAAAGAGGTAGAGTTTGAGGGATTTTGACTCGACACAGAGCTTGTCAGGGATGTAGGAAATATAGATAGTTGCAAAGTCTGGCTGAGCGGTAATAGGGCAAAGTGAGGTAAATTCAGGACAGTTAAATTTGATGAAATAGTCATTTTCCACATGACGATTGTCAAAGGATTCGAGGACTTCTGGTTGATACTCGAAAATGTAGTTGGTTTCTTTGTTGCCTAGTAGGCTGAGGTTTTTCATTTCTTCTTGTTGTGACATGATTTTTTCTTTCTAATTTTAAACACCACGTTGATTATCGTAGAGGAGGGTATGGAGTTGAGGAAGGACGCGGACATTGCCCCAGCTGTCGTCGGCAGCGATGCGTTCCCAGAGTTCTTTGAGGCGGTCCAGTTGGTCTTGGACAATATTGCCTGTAGCCTTGGGCTCAGGATTTCCTGCAGATAAGAAAAGAACATCTGGTTGGTAACGTTCTTGTATGCCTCTGGCAAAGGCCAAATCTGCATCGTCAAAGACAGGGATTTTAAAGGTGACCTTGTCTGGATCCAGTTGGGAAACGATAAAGTCTAAGGTCTCAAAGTTGACTTCCATCTTGGATGAAGGAGGTTTGGGACTCAGGGTGACTTGGTCGATGTCTTTTAACCAATTTTGCCAGCGGGATCCTTGGGTCTCAACAGCCAGAGTGACACCACGTTCCTTGAGTTTAGTGACGAGTTCAGCCATATTGGCTGCTAGGATAGCAGGATTTCCCCCAGATAGGGTGACGTAGTCGTAGCTCCCTAATTTATCCAAGGCAGCAATGACTTCGTCAGCCGTCATACGAGTTGGCTTTTCAGAGCCATCCCAAGTAAAGGCAGAATCGCACCAGTCGCAGTGGTAGTCGCAACCAGCAGTGCGGACAAACATGGTTTTCTGCCCGATTGCACGGCCTTCGCCTTGAAAGGTTGGGCCAAAAATTTCTAGAACTGGTAGTTTGAGGACACGTTCCCTAGTCATCTAACCACTCCCGTCTAAACTCCGCAAAGGAAGTCGGAGTCTCATAGAGGCGAACGTATTCCAAACGGAGACCGCGTTCGTCTGGCAACTCTTGGTTCATGGTTTGGAAAATCCAGTAAACCATATTTTCAGCAGTCGTGTTCATATAAGGCAAAGTCTCATTGAGATAGCGATGATCCAAGTGGGGCTCTAAGTAGTTCTTGTAGATAGCTTTGATATCTCCGAAATCGTAGGTCATGCCACGTTCATCTAAAAATCCACTGACAGCAATCTGCAGATGATAGGTGTGACCATGAAGGGATTTGCATTTTCCCTCATAGTGAAAGAGGTGGTGGGCAGCATCAAAAGTAAATTCTTTGGAGACTAGAGTCCGATAAGGATTGTAAACGAGAGACTCCCCGGTTTCCTGTTTGATTTCTTTAGGTGCAAAAAACATTAGTCCTCTCCTTTCTGTGAGAGATAAACATCTAAACCATGTTGACGTAGGTGGCAGGCTGGGCAATCTCCACAGCCACTTCCGATAATCCCGTTGTAGCAGGTTAAGGTCTTTTCACGAACATAGTCAAAGGCACCGAGTTGGTCAGCTAACTCCCAAGTTTCAGCCTTGTCCAGCCACATGAGAGGCGTTTGGATAACAAAGTCGTAATCCATGGCAAGGTTGAGGGTGACATTAAGAGATTTGACAAAGACATCCCGACAATCGGGGTAGCCAGAGAAGTCGGTCTCACAGACACCTGTCACGATGTCTTTAATGCCACGTTGCTTAGCAAGAACTGCCGCAAAGGACAGAAAGAGGTGGTTGCGACCATCAACGAAAGTATTGGGAACCTCTCCCTCTTTTTGCTCAATCTCCAAATCAGAGGTCAAGGCATTTTCAGTGATTTGCCCCAGCAGAGACATATCTAAGATGTGATGACGAATCCCCTGTTCCTTAGCGATTTCTTGGGCAACTTGAATTTCGAGATGATGACGTTGACCATAGGCAAAGGTGACAGTTTCGACTGTTTCATAATGTTTTTTAGCCCAAAAGAGGCAGGTTGTAGAATCTTGACCGCCACTAAAGACGACCAAGGCTGATTGACGTTTCATAGTACTCCTTCCAAAATGGGAAATGTTCAGAGCACGCAAAAAGCTCCCATGAGGGAGCTAAAAAATACCAAGTAGAGGTTTTTTTTAGCGATGGCATGTCCCAAACATCGTAATATTCTACCTACAGTCTAGCATATTTTTTGAAAAATGGCAAAGGGCAAGAAAAAAGAGACCAAATAAAGTACTTGGTCTCTCGTTTGATTAACTCAATTCAGCAACGATGGCCTTGATTTGTTCTGCTGTGTGAACACCAGCAACTTGTTTCACCACTTGGCCGTCTTTTTTGAAGAGAAGAGTTGGGATAGACATGATTCCAAAAGCACGAGCTGTGTTTGGATTTTCATCAACGTCCATTTTAACGATTTTTAAAACATCTTCTGAAAGTTCTTCAGACAATTTATCCAAGATTGGACCTTGCATACGACATGGACCACACCAAGTTGCCCAGAAGTCTACCAAGACCAAACCGTCTTTTGTTTCTTGTTCGAATGTTGCATCTGTAATTGCTTTTGCCATTGTATTTCTCCTTTTTTAGTTATATTGGCTTAAATCTTGTTTCATGAGATAGAAGAAGACATCTCCATAAGTCCCATGGTAGTCCAAATCATGACCGTTGTAAGTTAATTTTTGGACGGGGTAGTAGTCTGCGACGCCGATAAGGCAAGCTTGTTGCGAACGATCAAAGTCTTCATAAGATTCGAAAGTTACAGTTCTTTCGTTCTTGCTGGCATCTAGATAGGTAATTTCAATCATTTTAAAAACTCCTTTGTTTAATGATGACTTTATTTTACTCCTTGTAAAAGAGAATGTCAAGGAAAATGATTGCGCACGCAACTTTTTTCTGAAATCATCTTAAATCAAGAAATCCAAACCAGTTTCCAAGCTTTCTTCGACAGCCTTCTGTAGAGAGGCCAGTGTCTTTTGCCCATCACTTGTCAGGCAGATAAAGCTAGAACGTCTATCTTGATCACAACACATGCGACTAAGCAGACCGCAATTTTTAGCTTCCAAGCGAGCCACCATCCGAGAAACAGCGCTCGGGCTTAGATGAAGCTTATCTGGCAGGTCAATCTGTCGTAGAGATTTTTCTTGGGCCAAGTCCAGATAGTAGAGGAGGTAGAACTCTTTCAAGGTTAGACTTTGCTCGCTCTGCTGGGCAATTGTCTCTTCCAAGAGACTTTCAATTTCTTTCTGACGCCGATTGAAGTCAAACCATTTTTCCAAATAGGTCATAGTATCTCCTTTCTTTTTAGAGTTATAACATAGAAGAATGTCCATTAACGGACAGTCTCTGCATCACAAGATGATTGCGCATGCAATAATTATACTACTTTTAAATCAAGCTGGCAAGAAGGACGCTGGCATCTTTTATCCTAAATCATGCCTGTTTTTACAAGTCAAGAATTGTTTGTATCCCCTTTCCATTTCTAATTTTCATTATCCTTTATGCATTTCCTTGAAATTTTCTGAAAAAAGAGTAAACTGGTATGCAAGAAGTCTATTTCGTGGAGTTTAGGATGAAATTATATGTTCAATTAATGATTCTCTTTGTGATTTCTCTAATCGGAGAGGGGATCTCTAGTTTCTTTCATTTGCCCATACCCGGCAGTATTATCGGCTTAATTATTCTCTTTCTAGCCCTGCAATTCAAGTGGCTGAGAACAAGGCATGTCAACATGGTCGGAAATTTCTTGCTGGCTAATATGACCATTCTCTTTTTACCGCCAGCAGTGGGAATCATGGAGAAGTTTGATGTGATTGCTCCCTATCTTTTGCCTATCGTCTTGATTGTCTTTTTTGCCGCAGTCATCAATATTATCCTCATAGCCCTGGTAGTTCAGTTTATCAAGAGACGATTTGAGGGAGATTATGAGAAAGGAGATACCAAATGAGTGAATTTGTTTCCAATCCCCTGTTTGGGCTTGCTCTGTCTATCCTAGCCTATCTAGTGGGAATGTTGATTTACAGACGTTTTCCCCATCCATTGACAACGCCCTTACTTTTGTCAGCTGTTTTCATTATCATCTTTCTAAAGCTGACGGGTATTTCTTACCAAGATTACTACCAAGGTGGGGTTTATCTGAACAACTTGATTGTTCCATCGACCGTGGCTCTAGGGATTCCGCTTTATAAGAGTTTTCATCTGATGAAGCACCATGCTCGGAGTATCCTCTTTGGTAGTCTCTTAGCGGTAGTTGTCAATACCTCTTTCACAGCTCTTGTGGCCAAGATTTTTGGCATGGACTTTTTCCTAGCTATTTCTCTCTTTCCAAAGTCAGTAACAACGGCCATGGCAGTGGGAATCACAGAAAAATTGCAAGGTTTGACGACTGTGACCTTGGTGGTTGTAGTGGCAACTGGGATTTTAACCAGTGTTATCGGACCAACCCTTTTGAAGTGGTTGAAAATTGACGATCCAGTAGCTGTTGGCCTTTCCCTCGGAGGAACAGGCCACGCAGTTGGAACAGGGACAGCCTTCCGATACGGCTCTGTAGCAGGAGCCATGGGCGGCTTGGCTATCGGTGTCACCGGTATTCTCTATGTTTTTGTCAGCCCTATCGTAGCCAGTTTGATATTGAGTTAAAAAGCAAGGAATTTGAGTTCCTTGCTTTTTAAAATCGTATGTTATAGAGCATTACTTTTCTCTGCTTAAATGAATGACTTGGTCGTAGTGTTTTAAGTCCTCTTCTGTGTAGTGGTGAATGACTTCAATGACTGTTTGAGGTAGGGAGAAGAGCAAGTCGCTAATTTTTCTGCTATTTTCCGAGTCAAGATTGGCCTTAATCTCATCTGCTAAGATGAGTTGGCTATCATGGTAGAGGGCGCGAGCGATTTCTAGGCGTTGTTTCTCGCCACCAGATAGACTATCATTGCTGAGCGTTCGATTTTTCAAATGTTCTAATCCTGTTTTTTTGAGGATATGATTTAAAGTCTCTTTGTTTTTATCCAGTCCCAGAAGGATATTGTCTTCCAGAGATAGCGTGTCAAAGTAATGGCTATCTTGGAGGATATAGGAACTAATGCCCGTGATATCTTGACGTGATAGGTTTTGACCAGCAAAGCTAATCTGTCCACTTGTCGGTGTCTCTTCTCCATGAATGATATTGAGGAGGGTTGTCTTACCAGAGCCACTTTCCCCGATAATGGCAATTTTTTCTCCTTGCTTGATGCGCATGGAAATCGGAGATAAGAGGATATTCCCCTCTTTTTCAAGGGAGATGGTGTCAAGTTGGATAGGGAAAATATTTTCTATGCTTCTAGGCGAGATGGAGTCAGACTGGTCCAAAAGTTTTTGGTATTTGTTGAGAAGACTTCGAGTTGCTTTTCGGGTATTGGTAAGGTAGGCTAACTCTTGAAATTGATAGCCGATATTATGGGAAACCAGATAGATAGCCACAAAACTAGCTGCATCTAAATAATTATAGTAGGTCATAAAGCCACCGATGACGATTGGTGTGACAGAACAAAAGGCATCGATGCTATTGATCAAGAGACTGTTTAAAGTTCGTTGTTTTTCATAGTTGATTTCGGCATCTAGATTGGTTTGTAATTGCTTTTGATAGCGAGCAAAAAAGTAGTCTTGCCCCTGATAATGGCGAATTTGTTGACTACCACCAATAAAATTTGTCAAGCTTGCTAAGTAGCTTTGGTTAACAGTTGACCGCTTTTCGGAAAGTGAGTCCAAATGCTTTGATCCGATAGCACTGCAGAGGACAGGAAAGGAGTAGAAGAGGATGAAAATCAGACCTAGGTAAAAATTGGTCCATAGGGCATAGAGAATGGATACAGTAGTGAAGCCAAGAGAAGAAATGATGATGACGGTTGGCTCGATATAGCTTTCTTCTAGTTGCTTGACGTCGTTTTCTAAATCGGACAAAATATCCTTTTCATCAATCTCATAACTGTTTAAAAATCGCTTGAAAATAGCACTCTTGATTCCATATTTGAAATCAGTAATCAAACAGGCGTAGTAATAGCGTTTCCCAGCCAAGCCTAGTAAGAGGATAAGATTACCAAGGATTCCTAAAATCAAAACTTTCCAAAGAAGGCCTAGTTCTTGATTGGTAAAACTAGCAACAATATTCTGAACAAGGGCTGGTGCGATAATCGCTTCCAGCCAGGTAACGGCAATAGAAAAGAAGTAAAGTACGAGGTGCTTTTTAGTAACAAATTTTCTCAGCATAAAGACTTGACCTCCTTATTGATATACATGCAATCAGTTTTAAATTTATTATACTCCTTTTTATACTCAATGAAAATCAAAGAGCAAACTAGGAAACTAGCCGCAGATTGCTCAAAACAGTGTTTTGAGGTTATGGATAGAACTGACGAAGTCAGTAACCATACCTACGCCAAGGCGACGTTGACGCGGTTTGAAGAGATTTTCGAAGAGTATTATTAAATACTTCATATAAAAATATAAATTGTGGGGATATACAATTAAATGAAAATGTCAAAATGTAACAGATTAAATAAAAAGCGAACAAAACAGAATTTGTTGTTTCGATTCGCTTTTTGTATTATTATCTAGATTTTTCTTGCAGCTTTGATAACATTTAGTCTGAGCAGGTACACTAATAGCTGATGGAATAAAATGTGTACTTTAGATTATTTCCAAGCGCCACTGGCATCTACATAGTAACCATCAGGTGTGTAGGTATTGTGGAGCATCTTACCAGTTGAATCAAGATAGTACCATTGACCGCCATCTTTGACCCAACCAGTCGCCATAGCACCTGAGTCTTTTAGGTAGTACCAAGAGCCGCTATCTTTCACCCAGCCTGTTGCCATTGAACCTGAATTGTTTAGGTAATACCAAGAGCCACTATCTTTCATCCAACCTGTTGCCATAGCACCGGAGTCTTTTAGGTAATACCAAGAGTTATTATCATATAGCCAGTCACTAGCAATCATAGCTCCTGATGATTTAAAGGCATACCAGTTGCTACCTTGATGAAGCCAAGTTTGATTGAACATGACTCCTTTATCATTCATAAAGTACCAGTTTCCATTGTCCTTAACCCAAGCATTCTGCACTAATTGCCCCTGTTTTTGATAGTACCAGTTTTGGTCTGATTTTAGCCAGCTTTCTGCTTTCACAATCGGATAAAGTTCTCTGAAGGCTCCTCCCCCTTTGTAGAAATGACTGATAGATTCTGGTTTTGTAAGTTTTAACTCACCATGGTCATAGTCTTTCCAAGCATAGACTTTTTGACCATTGACAGTCTCTGGTAAGGTAGCTGTGTAGGTCTTGGTTTGATAGTCCCATTTAGTATCAAGGTAGGTGTATTGATTATTTGATTCTTCAATACGGTAGTAACCACTCTTTCCACCGTCATTATATACATCATCAACCACTTTAGTGGACCAGGTCTTTACTTCATTTCCGCTCTTGGCTTCTACCTTGATATCTCCTCTATAGCCATAAGGAACATAGAAATTCAGGTAACGCCCTTCTGTACCGACCATAGACTTGTCCTTTTCTTGACCTAGGAAATTGACAGTTTGATCTTGACCATTGAGACTGACCGTCCACTCGATTTTCTCAGTTTTTGGCAAATCCAATACTTTGATATCTACTTCATTACCATTATTAAATCGGAGAATTTTGCCATCTTGATACCAAACATCACCCTTAATAACCCACTCTTCTTCAAGATTGAAGGCCTTTCCCGAATGAGGGAAAGCTAGTAAAGCTAGACCAGCTAGAGACAAACCAAATAATGTGATTTTTTTTGATACTTTCATTTTCTTAACTCCTTATTTTTTGAATAAAATAAATTGACTGTTTTCTGGATAAACTGATACATGTTGCTCCTTATTACTGCTTGATGCAGCTTCAAGGACTAGAGGATAAGAGTATTGATACAGTTCCTCTAAAGTGATTTTTCCGTTAGTATTGGTGTCTGCCATAGGCGAAATAATTTTATTTTGAAGTGAATCCCAACCTGTACACATTGCTCAGTATCTGGTAGCAAGACTACCTATTCCGACTGCACTATACGATTTTTCACCTTTCCAAGAGGCACATAGTACGAGGAATTTAGAATCAAGCATTTCACCATTCTTGCTTGCTAGATTTCCTGTTGAAAATCCTGCCAAAAATGCTTGTTCATCAAATCTTTCTTCAGACTTGGAGGCAACCTTTTTGTCTGTATTACCTACATCTATAATTGTTCCTGAATAGCAATAATCCAGCATAACTACAAACTTACCTTTATATTGTTTCAGTATAGATGCCAATTCCCAACCTGAAAATGTCTGACCATCGCTACCAAGATAGATTCTTCCGTCTCTTCCTCCATGTCAAGTAAGATAAAGATAGTTCACATCGCTTTCGCTAGAAGATTTGAAAAGCTCTTCCATTTTTGCAATAATCTCGGACTTAGTTTTATCTGGGAATCGAACAACTTCGCTAAAGTTTTGGTTACTGAACCCCTTTTCCATAGTATTAACATCTTCGATAGGTATTGCTCTCGTTGATGTTTCACAAAAAACCAAAGCACGGCGATTAATCGTTTGTCTAGCTCCACTAGTAGCAAAGAAATAGGTATCGTCTACGATATTGTGCCGACCTGTATTCATCCAACCCTTGCTATCAAAATAGTACTGGGTTTCATTGATGTTTTCCATCCGTTTCTAGTGTAAGAACCGTCAGAGTGTTTATACCACCAACGGCTATCAGATTTTATCCAACTTCCACTGACTTACTATAAGTCGCTTGAGAGGATGATTCTTGAGCAGAAACTGGACTATTTATTGCTAGTGTTGACACTGGGCTAAGTAAAGCAACTGCTGACAATAACATTTTTTTTTCATGATATGATTGTCCTTTCTTTTTTATTTTTGATATAATCATATCATAAATAAAAAAACAGGTTTTATTTTTTGCAGAAATGGAAGAGGAATAGTATGGAAAATTTTGGAGCAGTTTTAAAGGATATTCGTATTTCAAAAAATTTTCGTCTTAAAGATTTAGCTTGTGATAAGATTAGTGAATCAACTATTTCTCGTTTCGAAAATGGCATTACAAAATTATCTATTGATCATTTTTACATTTTGTTAAATCGTCTTGGAATATCATTTTCGGAATTTGAAGAATTAGTTCATTGCTATTATTCTAAAAAAGAATGTTTTTTTGAAGAATTAGAACATGCTGTGAACTCTTCAGACATATTTCTACTTCAAGAATTAGTGGATAAAATAGAGTTAAAACAAAAGCAGATAAAAAGTTTATGCAATTTTCACATAAAATTGATTGCTGAACAACAGATTAATCGGCTTGCAAATCTTCCTTATAATACATCTAAATGCAATGAGATAATAAAGTATTTGCTTTCGGTAGATACTTGGATGGAGTATGAACTAAAAATTTTTTATAATTCGGTGTTTTTCATGAATACTAAAACCATTAGCTTACTATATAGAGTGGTAATCAAGAAAACACGACATTTTTTAAAAACAGACATGGGAACACATAGAGTAATTCCCCTATATTTATTTAATTTAGAATTATTATTAAAAAATAATTTGTTAGATAGCGCTCAATTTTTTATAGATGATTTAGAAAATTTACTTACCATACAAGGATATTATTTTGAAAAGAATTATTTGCTTTTTTTAAAAGGTATTTATCTCATAAAAACGAATCAAGTAGAGTTAGGTAAAAAAGAATGTTATAAAGCTATGAAAATATGTAAGGAATATAATGATAGTGACACAATAGAGAAATTAAGCAAGACCTTTAAATCAGATTTTGTTATTTATACTAAATGAAAATCAAAGAACAAACTAGGAAGCTAGCTGCAGGTTGCTCAAAACAGTGTTTTGAGGTTGTAGATAGAACTGACGAAGTCAGTAACATATATACGGCAAGGTGAAACTGACGTAGTTTAAATTTGATTTTCGAAGAGTATTAATTGGTTAGAAGGATTCATCTGTAAGATAAAGTTAGACAGAAAATGAGATAAAAGAAAAAGGATAGCCTCTCTGCGATGAGATGTTATCCTTTTTGATTATGAAACTATTGCAAATTAACCTTGTTTTTCAAAATATAGTAGGTTCCGAGGTAAAAGATAGCTATGAATATGAGTTCTTCAATAATGCCTACGCTTGCTCCCATATAGAAATTATCATTAAATCCTGCAAATGAATTGACATAGAAGTTAGTACTGGTATTGAAGAAGACTTCTATAATTCCAATGACGATTCGGATTCCAATGTAGGCTGCAACAGCGAGTGCTGTACGGTATTCGTTGAAAAGTTGTCCGATGGAAATGGCCAAGTAAATGCAGAGGATAAATGAAATTGTACTAAGCAGGAAGGATAAGACAGTAAGACCAAAACCAGTAAAATGTTCTCCAACAAATGACAGAAGAGTAGAAAGTTGAACTTCATTATAATTTGTTGACAATAAGATAATATAGATACATAGGAGTAAGACAGTAGTGCTAATCAACGACCAGATAAAAGCACCGATTAGTTTGGCTGTGATGATATGGTGTTCAGAAACTGGCAAGGTCAAGGTCAGATAGCCTTGTCGGTCATAGACACTACCTTTGAATCGTTTAATAATCAAGAAAATGGTTGAAATCCCAAGTGTAATCATCAATCCACCAAAGACGAGAGCCAGAAAGAAAAGTAAGACAGGTTGGCTATCTTTGAAAGATACATAATTATAATAGTGTCCTTGCATTCCTATGGGAACGGAAAGAACTAGCACGGCAGCGTAAAGGGCTAAATACCACTTGTTAACATTTTTAAATTCGTAGCGAACTAAATTCCAAAACATAATAATCTCCTTTGCTTAGGCCTTAAATTCCTGACGGAAGAGTTGGTCAATGGATTCACCAGACTCATAGCGAATATCATCTACATTTCCTTGACGGACGACTTTTCCATCTTTGAGGAAGACAATTTCATCTAAGATTGGCTCGATATCAGAAATTAAGTGGGTAGAAATCAAAACGGTAGAAGTTGGGGAGTAGTTGTTGATAATGGTATTGAGGATATACTCACGGGCTGCTGGATCCACCCCACCAATGGGTTCATCCAAAACATAGAGACGAGCATCACGGCTCATAACCAAAATCAGTTGGACCTTTTCCTTGTTTCCTTTTGATAGTTTCTTGAGACGACTATTTTCATCAATACCGAGGTCAGCAAGAAGATGATGGGCACGTTCAAGATTGAAATCTTTATAGAAGGTCTTGAAGTAGGTTAGGGCTTCTTTGACCTTCATTTGCTCATTGAGATAGGTCGTATCTGGCAAATAAGCTACGATAGCCTTGGTTGCTGGGCTTGGGTCCATATCGTTGATAAGGACACGTCCTTGATCTGGTTGTAAGAGGCCATTGATGAGTTTAATCAAGGTTGTTTTTCCTGAGCCGTTTGGGCCGAGGAGACCGACAATTTTTCCAGCTGGGATGTCAAGAGAAACATTTTCAAGGGCTGGGGTTGCTCCATAAGATTTGGATACATTTTCAAATGCTAGTAATGACATAGGCTTAAACTCCTTTAATATAATCGCCGACTACGCCTGGTAGTTCTTCTTTTTCATAGCCAAAATGGGTCATGGAGGAAACGAAGTGTTCCAATTCTTCTTCCGATAATTGTTTGCGCGATTGGGCGATTAGCTCCTTATCCTCAGTCACAAATCGTCCAGTTGTTCGCTTACTGTAGACAAATCCTTCTCGTTCAAGGTCTGATAAGGCTCTTTGGATGGTGTTTGGATTGACACCAGCCTCGCTAGCCAGCTCTCGCACGGTTGGAAGTTGTTGATTGGGTTCCAGTGTATGGGAAACAATCTGAAGCTTGATTTTCTCCATAATCTGTAAATAGATGGGTTTTTTGTTGTCAAATGTCCAGGACATCTTGGTCTCCTTTCTTTTATCCTTTTGTCTTAATTAAATAATACAACGAAACAAAAAACTTGTCAAGCAAAAAGAAGAATTGTTTTGGGAATCGCTTAAAAAATGGTATAATGAAAAGAAAACGATAAGGAGGGAAAGGATGCGTTGTCCAAAATGTGGGGCTACCAAGTCAAGTGTTATCGATAGTCGCCAAGCAGAAGAAGGGAACACTATTCGTAGAAGACGTGAGTGCGATGAATGCCAACACCGTTTTACAACCTACGAACGAGTAGAAGAAAGAACCTTAGTGGTTGTTAAAAAAGATGGCACACGGGAACAATTCTCTAGAGATAAAATCTTTAATGGAATTATCCGCTCAGCCCAGAAACGTCCTGTGTCAAGTGATGAAATCAACATGGTAGTCAATCGTATCGAACAGAAACTCCGTGGTCGAAATGAAAATGAAATTCAAAGTGAGGACATTGGTTCACTCGTCATGGAGGAGTTGGCTGAGTTGGATGAGATTACTTATGTACGTTTTGCCAGTGTCTATCGTAGTTTTAAGGATGTGAGTGAGCTAGAGAGCTTGCTCCAACAAATCACCCAGTCCTCTAAAAAGAAAAAGGAAAGATAAATGAAGCCAATTGACCGTTTTTCTTATCTAAAGAATAATCGGGTGTCGCAAGATACCTCATCTCTGGTACAGTGCTACCTCCCGATTATCGGTCAGGAGGCACTGAGCCTTTATCTTTATACAATTAGTTTTTGGGATAATGGTAGAAAGGAATATCTTTTTTCAAGCATTCTTAACCATCTCAACTTTGGGATGGATAGACTGATAAAATCCCTGAAAATCCTATCTGCTTTCAATCTCTTGACCCTCTATCAAAAGGGGGATGTTTATCAGCTAGCCCTCCATGCTCCTCTATCTAGTCAGGACTTCTTGGAACATCCTGTTTATCGCAGACTTTTAGAGAAAAAGATTGGTGATGCAGCTGTGGAGGATTTGAAAGTTGAAAGTGTTGATGGTGAAGAAATACCTGTCTCACTCAATCAAGTCTTTCCAGATTTGGCAGAACTAGGAAATCAAGAAGACCTTGGTCTCAAGAAGAAAGTGGCCAACGATTTTGACTTAGACCATTTTCGTCAGCTTATGGCTCGAGATGGGCTTCGTTTTGCGGATGAGCAGTCCGATGTCTTAAACCTCTTTGCCATTGCCGAGGAGAAGAAATGGACTTGGTTTGAAACCTATCAACTGGCTAAGTCAACAGCTGTTTCCCAGGTTATTTCAACCAAACGCATGCGGGAAAAAATTGCTCAAAAACCGATTTCCTCTGACTTTAGTCCTAAGGAAACGACTATTATCAAAGAAGCGAAAAGTAAGACTGCCCTGCAGTTTTTGGCAGAAATCAAGCAGACACGCAAGGGAACTATTACCCAAACAGAAAGAGAACTCTTGCAACAGATGGCTAGCTTGGGCTTGCTGGATGAAGTCATCAATATCATTCTCTTATTGACCTTTAATAAGGTGGATTCGGCAAACATCAACGAGAAATATGCCATGAAGGTAGCCAATGACTATGCCTATCAAAAGATTCATTCGGCAGAAGAGGCGGTCTTGCGCATCCGTGAGAGAGGACAGAAGAGTCAGGCTCAAAAGACTAGTAAACCCGGTCCTGCCAAGTCCAATGTACCCAAGTGGAGCAATCCAGATTATAAGAATGAAACCAGCGAGGAAACTCGTCTGGAACTAGAACGTAAGAAACAAGAACTATTAGCTCGATTAGAAAAAGGAGGAGATTAGATGGAAAGTGTCGGAGACGTACTCAAACGTCAACCTAGCCGTTTTCATTATCAAGATTTGGTTCAGAAAATCATGAAGGACCCTGATGTTGCGGCCTTTATCCAGCAAGAATCCCTTACTCCAGAGGAATTGAATCGCAGTATCTCCAAGTTTAATCAGTACATCACCGAGCGTGACAAGTTTCTCCGTGGGGATACGGATTATATTGCCAAAGGCTACAAGCCGATTTTGGTTATGAATCATGGCTATGCGGATGTTTCTTACGAAGAAACTCCTGAACTAATCGCGGCGGAAAAAGAAGCGGCTATTAAGAACCGTCTCAAGTTAATCAATCTGCCAGCCAGTCTCAGGAAAACTAGTTTAGCTCAAGTAGACTTGGATGATTTGGGTCGCTTGCCAGTTTTTGAAAAGCTATTAGCCTTCGTGGAGCAATATCCAGCTATTCGAAAAGGTCTTTACCTATATGGAGACTTTGGTGTGGGTAAAAGTTTCATGGTGGCTGCCCTAGCCCATGATTTATCAGAAAAACGAGGTGTTTCATCCACTCTCCTCCACTATCCTAGCTTTGTCATTGATGTTAAAAATGCTATCAGTGATGGCAATGTCAAGACCTTGGTGGATGAGCTTAAGCTTTCTGAAGTCCTGATTTTAGATGATATTGGTGCCGAGCAATCAACAGCTTGGGTGAGGGACGAAATCCTGCAGGTCATTCTCCAATATCGGATGCAGGAAAATTTACCGACCTTTTTCACGTCCAACTTCGACTTTGAAGATTTGGAGAAGCATTTTGCTAAAGGGAAGCATGGAAATGACGAAATCTGGGAAGCTAGACGGGTCATAGAACGCATCCGTTATTTGGCTGAGGAGACTCGTTTAGAAGGAGTAAACCGTCGATGACAGAAACGATTAAACTGATGAAAGCTCATAAGTCTGTTCGAAGATTTAAGGAGCAAGTCCTTCCTCAAGAAGACTTGACTGAAATCCTGACAGCAGCTCAGATGGCCTCGTCTTGGAAGAATTTTCAATCCTACTCTGTGATTGTAGTACGAAGTCAAGAGAAGAAGGATGCCTTGTATGAATTGGTGCCTCAAGAAGCCATTCGCCAGTCTGCTGTTTTTCTTCTTTTTGTCGGAGATTTGAACCGTGCAGAAAAGGGAGCTCGACTTCATACCGATTCATTCCAACCCCAAGGTGTAGAAGGTCTCTTGATTAGTTCGGTCGATGCGGCTCTTGCTGGTCAAAATGCCTTGCTGGCAGCTGAAAGCTTGGGCTATGGTGGTGTCATTATCGGTTTAGTTCGATACAAGTCAGAAGAAGTAGCAGAGCTTTTTAACCTGCCTGACTACACCTATCCTGTCTTTGGGATGGCACTAGGTGTGCCAAATCAACATCATGATGTGAAACCAAGACTGCCACTAGAGAATGTTGTCTTTGAGGAAGAATACCAAGAACAGTCAACTGAGGCAATCCAAGCTTACGACCGTGTACAGGCTGACTATGCTGGGGCGCGTGCGACCACAAGTTGGAGTCAGCGCTTAGCAGAACAGTTTGGTCAAGCTGAACCAAGCTCAACTAGAAAAAATCTTGAACAGAAGAAGTTATTGTAGAAAGTGAGAAATTATGGCCCTACCAACTATTGCCATTGTAGGACGTCCCAATGTTGGGAAATCAACCCTATTTAATCGGATCGCTGGTGAGCGAATCTCCATTGTAGAAGATGTCGAAGGAGTGACACGTGACCGTATCTATGCAACGGGTGAGTGGCTCAATCGTTCTTTTAGCATGATTGATACAGGAGGAATCGATGATGTCGATGCTCCTTTCATGGAACAAATCAAGCACCAGGCAGAGATTGCCATGGAAGAAGCTGATGTTATCGTCTTTGTCGTGTCTGGTAAGGAAGGAATTACCGATGCGGACGAATATGTAGCCCGTAAGCTTTATAAAACCCACAAACCCGTTATCCTTGCAGTGAACAAGGTGGACAACCCTGAGATGCGAAATGATATCTATGATTTCTATGCTCTCGGTTTGGGTGAACCACTGCCTATCTCATCTGTCCATGGTATCGGTACAGGAGATGTGCTAGATGCCATCGTAGAAAATCTTCCAAATGAATATGAGGAAGAAAACCCAGATGTCATTAAGTTTAGCTTGATTGGTCGTCCTAACGTCGGAAAATCAAGCTTGATCAATGCTATCTTGGGAGAAGACCGTGTCATTGCCAGTCCCGTTGCTGGAACAACGCGTGACGCCATTGATACCCACTTTACAGATACAGATGGTCAAGAGTTTACCATGATTGATACGGCTGGTATGCGTAAGTCTGGTAAAGTTTATGAAAATACTGAGAAATACTCTGTTATGCGTGCCATGCGTGCTATTGACCGCTCAGATGTGGTCTTAATGGTCATTAATGCGGAAGAAGGAATCCGTGAATATGACAAGCGTATCGCAGGATTTGCCCATGAAGCTGGTAAAGGGATGATTATCGTGGTCAACAAGTGGGATACACTTGAAAAAGACAACCACACTATGAAAAACTGGGAAGAAGATATTCGTGAGCAGTTCCAATACCTGCCTTACGCACCGATTATCTTTGTATCCGCTTTGACCAAGCAACGTCTCCACAAACTTCCTGAGATGATTAAGCAAATCAGTGAAAGTCAAAATACACGTATTCCATCAGCCGTCTTGAACGATGTGATTATGGATGCCATTGCCATCAACCCAACACCGACAGACAAAGGAAAACGACTTAAGATTTTCTATGCGACTCAAGTGGCAACCAAACCACCGACCTTTGTTATCTTTGTCAACGAAGAAGAACTCATGCACTTTTCTTACCTGCGTTTCTTGGAAAATCAAATCCGCAAGGCCTTTGTCTTTGAAGGAACACCGATTCATCTCATCGCAAGAAAACGTAAATAAAAAAGCAGAATCTGGAATGACATTTCCAGATTTTTTTGATAAAATGAAGTTAAAGAAAGCGCTACCAAAAAGAGGTGTTGATGATGGAACATTTGTTTAAATTGTTAATCTTATTACCCTGTTTTTACTTTTTCAGCTGGATTGAAAAGGCCAACAGAGATAGTAAATTTTTCCCAATTTTTTACTATTTTTACTGGATTTACATCATCCTCTATGCTCTTTTTAGCCTTGCTTGGACAGTTTTTTCAGTCTTGTTTTTCAATATCCTATTGAGAAATGTGGCAGACATCAAGTCTTGGGGCATTTGGCTATTATTACTACTTATTGCTTTTTCCAGTTCTTGGTTAACCTATATCTTTTTCAAAAAAATGCTTCGCTTGAGACGGGAACTGGGGAAGTCTAAAGGTGGAAAGCATTGATTTATACTCTTCGAAAATCTCTTCAAACCACGTCAACGTCGCCTTTGATTATATATGTAACTGACTTTGTCAGTTCTATCTACAACCTCAAAACAGTGTTTTGAGCTGACTTCGTCAGTCTTATCTACAACCTCAAAGTAGTGCTTTGAGCAACCTGCGGCTAGTTTGCTCTTTGATTTTCATTGAGTATTATATTACTTTCTATTTGTAGGAGGTGGCTTATGGTACATCTAAAATCATTTATTACACGCTATTCCAAGATTTATATTGGGTTAGTTCTGCTGATCTGGCTTGCTTTCTTCTTTGTTCCTTGGGATAAACCAGTTCTGGGAATATCTATCAATCTCTTAATCATGCAGAAAATCTTGCTAGTTTTTGGAATTCTGTCCATTTTGATGGCCTTGCTGTCCAAGAAAGTCAGTCTCTTTGTTTTTGGACTGATCTGCTGTCTTTCTCTTTGGATAAATCTATTTATCCTATTTGCTATTTTGCCGATTTTTGGCAATTAAAGTATCATAAAAGTCAGAGAGGTTAGCTTGGAAACTAGCCTCTTTTTCCTTTTCAAAATGGGGATTCTTCCTTGAAAATAATCAGTAATTGTGCTAAAATTAAAAGAACATTCTAAAATATTCGGAATTTAAAGTAAGGAAAAACATGGCTAATATTTTAAAAACAATTATCGAAAATGATAAAGGAGAAATCCGTCGTCTGGAAAAGATGGCTGACAAGGTTTTCAAATATGAAGACCAAATGGCTGCTTTGACTGACGACCAACTAAAAGCAAAAACAGTTGAATTTAAAGAACGTTATCAAAATGGAGAATCACTGGATTCATTGCTTTATGAGGCATTTGCGGTTGTCCGTGAGGGTGCTAAACGTGTCCTAGGTCTCTTCCCATATAAGGTTCAGGTTATGGGGGGAATCGTTCTTCACCATGGTGACGTGCCAGAGATGCGTACAGGGGAAGGAAAAACCTTGACTGCGACTATGCCAGTATACCTCAATGCTCTTTCAGGTAAAGGGGTTCACGTAGTTACGGTCAATGAATACCTATCAGAACGTGACGCGACAGAGATGGGTGAATTGTACTCATGGCTTGGCTTGTCAGTAGGGATTAACTTGGCCGCCAAATCTCCAATGGAGAAAAAAGAAGCCTATGAGTGTGATATTACCTACTCAACCAACTCAGAAATCGGATTTGACTACCTTCGTGATAACATGGTCGTTCGCGCTGAAAACATGGTACAACGTCCGCTTAACTATGCCTTGGTCGATGAGGTTGACTCTATCTTGATTGACGAGGCCCGTACACCTTTGATCGTATCAGGTGCTAATGCAGTTGAAACCAGTCAGCTCTACCACATGGCAGACCACTATGTAAAATCTTTGGACAAAGACGACTACATCATCGATGTGCAGTCTAAGACTATTGGTTTGTCTGATTCAGGGATTGACAAGGCTGAAAGCTACTTCAAACTTGAAAACCTCTATGACATCGAAAACGTAGCTCTGACTCACTTTATCGATAACGCCCTTCGTGCCAACTACATCATGCTTCTCGATATTGACTATGTGGTGAGCGAAGAGCAAGAAATTCTGATCGTCGACCAATTTACAGGTCGTACCATGGAAGGTCGTCGTTATTCTGATGGATTGCACCAAGCCATTGAAGCTAAAGAAGGTGTGCCAATTCAGGATGAAACCAAGACATCTGCTTCAATCACTTACCAAAACCTTTTCCGTATGTACAAGAAATTGTCTGGTATGACAGGTACAGGTAAGACTGAGGAAGAAGAATTCCGTGAAATTTACAACATTCGTGTTATTCCAATCCCAACAAACCGTCCTGTTCAACGTATTGACCACTCAGACCTACTTTATGCAAGTATCGAGGCTAAGTTTAAGGCGGTTGTCGAAGATGTTAAGGCTCGTTACCAAAAAGGTCAGCCTGTCTTGGTTGGTACAGTTGCGGTTGAAACCAGTGACTACATTTCTAAGAAATTGGTCGCAGCTGGTGTTCCTCACGAAGTCTTGAACGCCAAAAACCACTATAAAGAAGCCCAAATCATCATGAATGCTGGTCAACGTGGTGCTGTTACCATTGCGACTAACATGGCCGGTCGTGGTACTGACATCAAGCTTGGTGAAGGGGTTCGTGAACTTGGTGGACTTTGTGTTATTGGTACAGAGCGTCATGAAAGCCGTCGTATCGATAATCAGCTTCGTGGACGTTCAGGTCGTCAGGGAGACCCAGGTGAGTCACAATTCTACCTATCTCTTGAAGATGATTTGATGAAACGTTTTGGTTCTGAACGCTTGAAAGGAATCTTTGAACGCTTGAACATGTCTGAAGAGGCGATTGAGTCTCGTATGTTGACGCGTCAGGTTGAGGCGGCGCAAAAACGTGTTGAAGGAAATAACTACGATACCCGTAAACAAGTCCTTCAGTACGACGATGTCATGCGTGAACAACGTGAGATTATCTACGCTCAACGTTACGACGTCATCACTGCAGACCGTGATTTGGCACCTGAAATTCAGGCTATGATCAAACGTACGATTGGTCGTGTCGTTGATGGTCATGCGCGTGCCAAACAAGATGAAAAGCTTGAGGCAATTTTGAACTTTGCTAAGTACAACCTGCTTCCAGAAGATTCTATTACGATGGAAGACTTGTCAGGCTTGTCTGATAAGGCCATCAAGGAAGAACTCTTCCAACGTGCCTTGAAGGTTTACGATAGTCAGGTTTCAAAACTACGCGATGAAGACGCAGTTAAAGAATTCCAAAAAGTTTTGATTCTACGAGTGGTAGATAACAGGTGGACAGATCATATTGATGCCCTTGACCAATTGCGTAACGCGGTTGGACTTCGTGGCTATGCCCAGAACAACCCTGTTGTTGAGTATCAAGCAGAAGGTTTCCGTATGTTTAATGACATGATTGGTTCGATTGAGTTTGATGTGACCCGCTTGATGATGAAAGCACAAATTCATGAACAAGAAAGACCACAAGCAGAACACCATATCAGTACAACAGCGACTCGCAATATCGCTGCCCACCAAGCAAATATGCCTGAAGATTTGGATTTGAGCCAGATTGGACGGAATGAACTTTGCCCATGTGGTTCTGGTAAGAAGTTTAAAAACTGTCACGGAAAAAGACAATAAAATGAGATAGTTTAGAGGCGGATACCTTGTGAAAAGTAAATTTTTACTTGGTATCCGTTTGCTTTATAAGGAGATGAGTTATGGTATTTACAGCAAAAAGTCCTAAAATTAATATTGAAGAAGTTCGTGCCTTATCAAAATTGGAAGGCCAAGCTTTGGAGAGAAAATCACAGCGCGATCAAGAGCTAGAAGCCATTATACGTGGAAAAGACCAGCGAATTCTATTGGTAATCGGGCCATGCTCATCTGACAATGAAGAAGCTGTCCTTGAGTACGCTAAGCGTTTGGCAGTCCTACAAGAAGAAGTAGCAGACCGTATCTTTATGGTTATGCGTGTTTATACTGCCAAACCCCGTACCAACGGAGATGGCTATAAGGGATTGATTCACCAGCCTAACACGGCAGAAGCCCCTAGCCTCATCAACGGAATTAAAGCCGTGCGCCATCTTCATTATCGTGTCATCACGGAAACAGGTATGACGACAGCTGATGAAATGCTTTATCCTGAAAATCTTCCTCTTGTGGATGATTTGATTTCTTACATGGCGGTTGGTGCTCGTTCAGTTGAAGATCAGCAACACCGCTTTGTGGCAAGTGGAGCAGATTTTGCGACTGGTTTTAAAAATCCAACCTCTGGAAATCTCAATGTCATGTTTAATGGGATTTATGCTGCTCAAAACAAACAAAGTTTCCTTTTCCTAGGAAAAGAGGTGGAAACAACTGGGAACCCGCTCTCGCACGCCATTCTTCGTGGAGCAACCAATGAGTATGGTAAGAATATTCCCAACTACTACTATGATAATTTGATGGATACTATTGCCCAGTATGAGAAAATGGGCTTGGAAAATCCTTTTATCATCGTCGATACCAATCATGACAACTCTGGTAAGCAATACATGGACCAGATTCGAATTGTCCGCCAGACCTTGATTAACCGTGATTGGAATGAAAAAATCAAGCAGTACGTTCGTGGCTTTATGATTGAGTCTTATCTGGAAGACGGCCGTCAAAACGAACCAGAAGTATTTGGCAAGTCTATCACAGACCCTTGCCTTGGCTGGGAAAATACAGAAGCCCTTGTCAGAGAAATCTACCAAACGCTAGGAGAATAAGATGGCATTTATTGAAAAAGGTCAAGAAATCGATATTGAAGCAATCAAGGCAGAAACCCAATTGTCTGCGGAAGCCTTGCGACTAAAGGAGCGCCGTGATAGAGAATTGGCAGACATCATTTCAGGAGAAGATGACCGTATCCTTTTGGTGATTGGTCCCTGCTCTTCTGATAATGAAGAGGCTGTCTTGGAATATGCCCGCCGTTTGTCCGCCTTGCAAAAGAAGGTGGCAGACAAGATTTTCATGGTCATGCGTGTTTATACAGCTAAACCTCGCACCAACGGAGACGGCTATAAAGGTTTGGTTCACCAACCAGATACTTCTAAGGCTCCAAGCCTGATTAACGGCTTGCAGGCTGTGCGCCAGTTGCACTACCGCGTGATTACAGAGACTGGTTTGACAACGGCAGACGAGATGCTTTATCCGTCAAATTTGGTCTTGGTAGATGATTTGGTCAGCTACCATGCTGTAGGAGCTCGTTCTGTGGAAGACCAAGAGCACCGCTTTGTGGCTTCAGGGATTGATGCCCCAGTCGGGATGAAAAATCCAACTTCTGGAAATCTTGGGGTCATGTTTAACGGTATCTATGCCGCTCAGAACAAACAAACCTTCCTCTTTCATGGTCAAGAAGTTGAAACTTCAGGAAATCCCTTGGCCCACGTCATCCTTCGTGGTGCAGTTAATGAATATGGGAAAAATGAGCCTAACTTTTATTATGAAACCTTGTTGAATGCCATTGAGCGCTATGAAGCCATGGGACTTGAAAATCCCTTTATCCTCATTGACACCAACCATGATAATTCTGGCAAGCAATATATGGAGCAGATTCGAGTGGTTCGTAAGACCTTGCAAAATCGTGATTGGAATGAGAAGATTAAAAAGATAGTTCGAGGCTTTATGATTGAATCTTACCTAGCAGATGGTCGTCAAAATCAACCAGAGGTCTTTGGTTGTTCCATTACCGATCCTTGCCTAGGTTGGGAGAATACAGAGGCCTTGGTAGAAGAGATTTACGCTACCTTGACAAAATAAGTGAAAAGGATGGAGTTGGGGAATCTCAACTCCTTTTGATGAGAATGATAGTTGGACACGGAATTGATATCGAGGAATTAGCTTCGATAGAAAGAGCAGTTACACGACATGAAGGCTTTGCCAAGCGCGTGCTGACCGCTAAGGAAATGGAACGGTTTAACAGTCTTAAAGGGCGCAGACAAATCGAATATTTAGCTGGTCGCTGGTCGGCTAAGGAGGCATTTTCCAAGGCTATGGGAACGGGTATTGGAAAAATCGGTTTTCAGGATTTGGAAGTCTTGAATAATGAACGCGGGGCGCCTTATTTTAGTCAGGCACCATTTTTAGGAAAGATTTGGCTGTCTATCAGCCATACCGATCAGTTTGTGACAGCCAGTGTCATTTTGGAGGAAAATCATGAAAGCTAGTCCACATAGACCAACCAAGGCTCTGATTCATCTGGGAGCTATTCGACAAAATATTCAGCAAATGGGGAATCATATCCCTGAAGGAACGCTCAAGTGGGCAGTGGTCAAGGCCAATGCCTATGGTCATGGAGCTGTTACCGTTGCCAAGGCGATTCAAGATGATGTAGATGGCTTTTGCGTTTCCAATATCGATGAAGCCATTGAACTCAGACAGGCTGGACTCAGTAAGAAAATCCTCATTTTAGGAGTTTCTGACATCGAAGCTGTTGCTCTAGCTAAAGAATACGACATCACCTTGACTGTTGCTGGGGTGGAGTGGATCCAAGCACTCTTAGATAAGGAAGCGGACCTAGCTGGATTGACAGTCCATCTCAAGATTGACTCAGGGATGGGACGGATTGGTTTCCGAGATGCCAGTGAAGCTGAGCAGGCTCAAGACTTGCTCAGACAACACGGTGCTAGTGTTGAAGGGATTTTTACCCACTTTGCTACTGCAGACGAAGAATCAGATGACTACTTTAATGTCCAGTTAGAACGGTTTAAAACTATTTTGGCCAGTATGAAAGGTCTTCCAGAGCTGGTTCATGCCAGCAATTCTGCAACGACTCTTTGGCATGCAGAGACTATTTTCAATGCGGTTCGTATGGGAGATGCCATGTATGGTCTTAATCCTAGCGGAGAGGTCTTGGACTTACCCTATGACTTGAAACCAGCCTTGACCTTGGAATCTGCTCTGGTTCATGTCAAGACAGTTTCAGCTGGAGCTTGCATGGGCTATGGAGCAACTTATCAAGCGGATAGCGAGCAAGTCATCGCGACGGTACCAATTGGCTATGCGGATGGATGGACACGAGACATGCAGAATTTTTCTGTCTTGGTAGATGGCCAAGCTTGCCCAATCGTCGGCAGGGTTTCGATGGACCAAATCACTATTCGATTACCTAAGCCTTACCCACTCGGAACCAAGGTAACCTTGATTGGCTCCAACGGTGACAAGGAAATCACAGCAACTCAGGTAGCTGACTACCGTGGCACTATTAACTATGAGGTAGTTTGTCTCCTCAGCGATCGCATTCCGAGAGAATATTATTAGAAAAGAAAGGAGTGGAGCATGAATCTACATCAACCTTTGCATGTCTTGCCTGGTGTGGGACCAAAGTCAGCAGAAAAATACGCCAAACTAGGAATTGAAAACTTGCAAGACCTCTTGCTCTACTTTCCTTTCCGTTACGAAGACTTTAAAACCAAGCAGGTGCTGGAGCTAGAAGACGGTGAGAAGGCGGTTCTTTCTGGTCAGGTAGTGACTCCTGCTAGTGTCCAGTATTATGGTTTCAAGCGCAATCGTCTGCGATTTAGCCTCAAGCAGGGAGAAGTCGTTTTTGCGGTTAATTTCTTTAACCAGCCCTATCTAGCTGATAAGATAGAGTTGGGAGCAACCCTTGCTGTTTTTGGAAAATGGGACCGTGCCAAGGCTAGTCTGACTGGAATGAAGGTCCTGGTTCAGGTGGAAGATGACCTCCAGCCTGTCTATCGTCTGGCTCAGGGAATCAGTCAAGCCAGTCTGGTCAAGGTCATCAAAACGGCCTTTGATCAGGGCCTGGACCTCTTGATAGAGGAAAATCTGCCCCAGTCCTTGCTGGACAAATACAAACTCATGTCCCGTTGTCAGGCCGTTCGTGCCATGCATTTTCCCAAGGATTTGGCAGAATACAAGCAGGCCCTTCGCCGTATCAAGTTTGAGGAACTCTTTTATTTCCAAATGCAGTTGCAGACGCTCAAGTCTGAAAATAGAGTTCAGGGAAGTGGTCTGGTTCTGAACTGGTCTCAGGAAAAAGTGACAGCAGTCAAGGAAAGCCTTCCTTTTGCCCTGACTCAAGCTCAAGAAAAGAGTTTGCAGGAAATTTTGACCGACATGAAGTCGGACCACCACATGAATCGTCTTTTGCAAGGGGATGTGGGGAGCGGAAAAACGGTAGTCGCTGGCTTGGCCATGTTTGCGGCAGTGACAGCTGGCTACCAGGCTGCTCTCATGGTGCCAACAGAAATTCTCGCAGAGCAACATTTTGAGAGTCTACAGAGTCTCTTCCCAGACCTAAAACTCGGTCTCTTGACAGGTTCCTTGAAAGCTGCAGAAAAGAGAGGAGTCTTGGAGACTATTGCCAAGGGTGAGGCTGATTTGATTATTGGAACCCACGCTCTGATTCAGGATGGGGTGGATTATGCTCGTCTGGGCTTGATTATCATCGATGAGCAGCACCGCTTTGGTGTAGGGCAAAGGCGTATTTTACGGGAAAAAGGGGATAATCCAGATGTACTTATGATGACAGCGACTCCTATTCCACGGACGCTGGCCATCACAGCATTTGGGGATATGGATGTTTCCATTATTGATCAGATGCCAGCAGGACGGAAGCCTATTGTGACTCGCTGGATCAAACATGAGCAATTACCTCAGGTCTTGACTTGGTTAGAGGGGGAAATCCAAAAAGGTTCTCAAGCTTACGTCATCTCTCCTTTGATTGAAGAATCAGAAGCTCTGGATCTGAAAAATGCCATTGCCTTATCAGAGGAATTGACGGCTCATTTTGATGGTAAGGCAGAGGTGGCTCTTCTACATGGTAAGATGAAGAGTGACGAAAAAGACCAGATTATGCAGGAGTTCAAAGAGCGAAAAACGGATATTCTAGTTTCGACAACGGTTATCGAGGTTGGGGTTAATGTTCCAAATGCGACCGTTATGATTATCATGGATGCCGATCGCTTCGGGCTTAGCCAACTTCACCAGCTCAGAGGTCGTGTCGGTCGGGGAGACAAGCAGTCCTATGCTGTTCTCGTTGCCAATCCCAAGACGGATTCTGGGAAAGACCGCATGCGCATCATGACAGAAACGACCAATGGATTTGTTCTTGCTGAGGAAGATTTGAAAATGCGTGGTTCAGGTGAGATTTTTGGAACCAGACAGTCAGGACTTCCAGAGTTCCAAGTAGCTGATATTATCGAAGATTTTCCAATTTTAGAAGAAGCCAGAAAGGTTGCTAGCTACATTAGTTCGATAGAAGCTTGGCAAGAGGATCCAGAATGGCGCATGATTGCTCTTCATCTGGAAAAGAAAGAACATCTAGATTAAGCTTTCTCTAAGAAAAACTTAAGCTGGCTTTCAGGTTTGCACCTTATACTAGAGTCATCAAAAAGAAACGAGGACTCTCATATGACAGTAACGATTAAAGTAAATTACCAAACCACTTTCCAAAAGAAAGAAGCAAAAAACTAAGACTGAATAGGAGAAGAAAGAGCGAAATGCTCTTTTTTTGTTTCTAAAACTACTTTCAGCCCATCATCCTAAAAGTAGAGAATCTAAAATCTCTTTCTATTTGTCCTTCTTTCTTGCATTGCTTTTCTAGATATGCTAGAGTGGTGATAGCGATTACAAAAAAAGGAGTATGTTATGAAAAATCCAGCTTTGTTAGAAGAAATCAAGACTTATAGAGGACGGGATGAGGTTCCAGAAGACTTTGATGCTTTCTGGGATGGGGAAGTGAAAAAAGTTTCCAATCTTCCAGCTTATCAGTTGGAGGAAAGAAATTTCCACATTCCTCAAGTCAAGTGCTATGAGTTAACATTTGAAGGAAGCAAGGAAGGTAAGGTCTATGCGCGCGTCGTTCTTCCAAAGAGTGAGGAAAAAGTTCCTCTAATCTTCCATTTCCATGGTTATATGGGACGTGGCTGGGACTGGGCTGACATGCTGGCCTATACTGTGGCTGGTTACGGTGTTGTTTCCATGGATGTGCGGGGACAGTCAGGTTATTCACAGGACGGTTTGCGTTCTCCTTTAGGAAATACGGTTAAGGGACATATTATCCGTGGTGCTGTGGAAGGTCGGGAGCATCTCTTTTATAAGGATGTTTATCTGGATATTTACCAGTTGGTCGAAATTGTTGCCAGTCTGCCTCAGGTTGATGGGAAGCGTCTTTCTAGCTATGGTGCCTCGCAAGGAGGGGCTTTAGCCCTAGTTGCAGCAGCACTCAATCCTCGGATTCAGAAAACAGTTGCCATCTATCCTTTCTTATCAGACTTTAGACGAGTGCTTGAGATTGGTAATACAAGTGAAGCGTATGACGAACTTTTTCGTTATTTCAAGTTCCACGACCCCTTCCATGAAACTGAGGAAGAGATTATGGCGACCCTTGCCTATATCGATGTGAAAAATCTTGCCCATCGTATCAATGGTGAGGTTAAGATGATTACGGGCTTGGACGATGATGTTTGCTATCCTATTACCCAGTTTGCGATTTACAACCGCCTGACCTGTGATAAAGCCTATCGCATCATGCCTGAGTATGCCCACGAAGCCATGAATGTACTTGTCAATGATCAAGTCTACAATTGGCTATGTGGTAGTGAGATTTCTTTTAAGTATATAAAGTGATGAATGAGAGAGCCCAGTAGCTCTCTTTTTGTTATAAATGTTGAAAGTACTTTTAAAAATATTAAAAGATTGAAATATTTCTGAAAGTAAAATCTATTCTATGGCAAGCTCGAGATAAACCTATGACTTTATTGTATAATAAAGAAAAAGTGTCTAGGAAAGGAGTGAAAGAGCTACTGTTTGGATTACAGCTAGCTAAATGTTGAAAGAGAGAAGGAGAGCAACTCTCGTTTATTAATTGCTTTCTTGTGTTTTCCTATGATGGGGAGTAAGAGCTTTAAAGCAAAAAGAAAGCGCTTTATTTTTTTGTGAAATTGAAAGGTAGAAAGATGAATCAGAAGAATTTTGATAGAAAACAAAGATATGGCATTCGTAAATTTGCAGTGGGTGTAGCCTCTGTAACTATTGGTGCAGTAGTGTTTGGAGTAAATCCTGTATTGGCAAATGAACAAGGAAATTCAACTGTAACTGCTGCTGAAAATAATAATCAAGGTTTATCAGAATTACCAAAAGAAGCTTCTTCAGGCAGTCTTGCAAATTTAGATAGTGAATTAGCTGGAAAATTGGCAACAGCGAAAGACAATGGTGTGGAAGTTGATCAGGATAAGCTGAAGAAAAATGAGACTACTGAAGCAGAGACGACCACTCCAACAAATACACCTGCAGCTGAAAATACACCAGCTCCTACTGGTAAACCGGGAGGAGATTCTACAACTACAGAAGCCAGTAACAAGGACCAAGATCAAGATAAAGAAGAAGAGGGCGTGATTCCTCGAGATTATTATGCTAGAAACATCGAAAATGCAACTCCAGTAGTGGAAAAAGAAGATGTTGAAACCAATTCGAAAAATGGCCAGCGTGTAGACTTAGCCAGTGAATTAGATACATTGAAGAAGCTTCAAAATGCGACCATTCATATGGAATTTAAGCCAGATGCAAAAGCTCCAGCATTTTATAATCTATTTTCAGTGTCTAGTGATAAGAAAAAAGATGAGTACTTCACAATGGCTGTTCTCAATAATACAGCCTTAATAGAGGGGCGTGATGCTAATGGAGCACAATTTTATGATAAATATACGGATGCTCCATTGAAAATTAAGCCTGGGCAGTGGAATTCGGTTACCTTTACTGTAGAAAGACCAAATGCAGACAATCCAGAAGGAAAAGTTAGACTTTATGTAAACGGTGTTTTATCGCGTACTAGCGTGAAGTCTGGTAAATTTATCAAGGATATGCCAGATATTACACATGCTCAAATTGGTGCAACAAATCGGGCAGGAAATTCAGTTTGGGGAGCAAATCTACAGGTTCGTAATTTAAGTGTCTATGACCGAGTACTGACTCCTGATGAAGTTCAAAAACGTAGCCAATTATTTGAAAGATCTGATTTGGAGCAAAAGCTACCAGAAGGGGCTAAAGTTACTGAAAAACAAGATGTCTTTGAAGGTGGTATGCATAACAAACCAAATAAAGATGGTATCAAGAGTTATCGTATTCCTGCACTGCTTAAGACAGATAAAGGAACCTTGATTGCTGGTGCTGACGAACGCCGCTTACACCAATATGACTGGGGTGATATCGGTATGGTCGTTAGACGAAGTGAGGATAAGGGGAAGACATGGAGTGACCGAGTAACTATTACAAATTTACGAGACAATCCAAAAGCCTCTGATCCATCAATCGGTTCACCAGTGAACATCGATATGGTTTTGGTTCAAGATCCTGCAACAAAACGAATTTTTTCTATCTATGATATGTTCCCAGAAGGGAAAGGAATCTTTGGAATGGCTGCTCAAAGAGAAGAAGCCTATAAACAAATCGATGGCAAAACTTACCAAATTCTCTACAAAGAAGGCGAAGAAGGTTCCTATACAATACGCGAAAATGGCACAGTTTATACTCCAGATGGGAAAGCAACCGATTATCGTGTTGTTGTAAACCCAGTCAAACCAGCTTATAGCGATAAGGGTGATTTGTATCAAGGGAATCAACTATTAGGAAATATTTATTTCACAAGCAATAAAACGTCTCCATTTAGAGTTGCTAAGGATTCTTATCTATGGATGTCTTACAGTGATGATGATGGTAAGACTTGGTCAGCCCCTCAAGATATTACCCCAATGGTAAAAGCTGATTGGATGAAATTCTTAGGGGTTGGGCCTGGAACAGGAATTACTCTTCATACCGGACCTCATAAAGGTCGAATCATTGTACCTACTTATACAACTAATCAGACCAACCACTTAAACGGTTCTCAATCATCTCGGATTATCTACTCAGATGACCATGGTAAGACTTGGCATATGGGAGGTGGTGTGAATGACCATCGTACGCTGACTGATGGCACTGTGATTGACTCAAGTACCATGAGTAATTATTATGCTCAAAATACCGAGTCCTCTGTTGTACAATTAAATAATGGAGATCTCAAGCTCTTCATGCGTGGCTTGACAGGGGACCTTCAAGTTGCTACTAGTAAAGATGGTGGAGTAACTTGGGAAAATGATATAAAACGTTATGCGGATGTTAAGGATGTTTATGTTCAATTGGCTGCTATTCATACGATGCATGATGGAAAAGAGTATATTGTTCTTAGTAATGCAGGTGGACCAGGACGTTTCAACGGTTTGGTACACTTAGCCCGTGTCGAAGAAAATGGAGAGCTGACTTGGCTTAAGCATAATCCTATTCAAAGTGGTAAGTTTGCCTACAATTCTATTCAAGATCTCGGTAATGGCGAATATGGATTGCTTTATGAGCATGCAGATAACAACCAAAACGAATATACCTTGTCTTATAAGAAATTTAATTGGGATTTCTTAAGCAAGGATATGATTTCTCCAACCGAAGCAAAAGTTACACATGCAGTTCATATGGGGCAAGGCATTATTGCCATGGAATTTGATTCAGAAGTATTGGTCAATCAAGCACCAACTTTACAGCTTGCAAATGGTAAGACGGCTACGTTTATGACGCAGTATGACACAAAGACTCTATTGTTTACAGTAGATCCTGAGGATATTGGTCAAAAAGTTACAGGCTTAGCAGAAGGAGCTATCGAAAGTATGCATAATTTGCCTGTTTCAGTAGTTGGTTCTAAAATTACTCATGGTGTAAATGGAAGCGAAGCTGCGACAAATGAAGTTCCAGAATTTATAGGTGGAGTTAATGGTGAAGAAGGAGCAGTAACTGAAGAAGTTCCTGAATACACAGGCCCATTAGCGACAGCAGGAGAAGAAGCGCCAACAGTAGAAAAACCAGAATTTACGGGTGGAGTTAATGGCGAAGAAGGAGCAGTTGTGTCAGAAGTTCCTGAATATACAGGACCATTAGCGACAGAAGTAGAAGAAGCACCAACAGTAGAAAAGCCAGAATTTACAGGTGGAGTTAGTGGCGAGGAGGCTACAGTAACTGAAGAAACTCCTGAATACACTGGCTCCTTAGCAACAGTAGGAAAAGATCCAGCACCAACAGTAGAAAAGCCAGAATTTACAGGTGGGGTTAGTGACGAGGAGGCTACAGTAACTGAAGAAACTCCTAAATACATTGTTCCCGTACCAACAGTAGGAAAAGATCCAGCACCAACAGTAGAAGAAACGGAATTCACAGGAGGGGTTAATGCGGTTGAAGCAGCGGTCCATGACCTTCCAGAATTCACAGGAGGCGTAAATGCAGTTCTAGCAGCTTCAAATGATGTTCCTGAATATACCGGAGGTGCTAATTTTGTCTTAGCGGCTTCAAATGAGGTTCCTGAATATACGGGAGGTGCTAATTTTGTCTTGGCAGCTTCGAATGATGTTCCTGAATATACCGGAGGTGCTAATTTTGTCTTGGCAGCTTCAAATGACCTTCCTGAGTATAAAGGAGGTGTCAACGGCGCTGAGGCGGCAGTCCATGAAGTGCCAGAGTACAAGGGAGAAGCCAAACCAGTCTTAGTAGCTGCAAACGAAGGTCCAGCTAAGAAGTTATCTCTTGGACAAGATGCTACTTATCAAGCACCAGCGGTTAAGCAAAACGAGCTACCAAATACTGGAAGTAAAGAAAACACAACCCTTATTTCTATAGGATTGGTGGCAGGTCTCTTATCTGTATTTACATTAGGAAAGAAACGAAAAGAAAACTAGACTAGGTCTTGAATAAAATGAATTTAGCTCATTGTTAATGATAAAAGAGATGGCCCATTTGAAAGGTGGCTATCTCTTTTTATCATTTTAGGTACTAAGTGAATTGAAAATAAGGCTCTTTGTCAACTGTAAACCTTTACATCATTCAAGTATTTTGATATAGTTAAAGGAAGAAACCTTTTTTAAAGGGTTATAAATTGGGGGACAGGATGTCAAAGAAAAAGAATCTTCAAGTTTTAACGACTGGTGTTGCGCTAGCGATTGCATCTATCGGGACAACAGCTTTAGCACAAGAAACAAGAGTAAAAACTACTGCAGTAAATGAACCTGCGTATCGAGTTTTACAAAATGAAGAAAAGAAATCATCTGATTTAAAACCACAGCTTGATGCTCAAGAAGCTGTTACTAAAAAAGCAGAGACTGAAGTTAAAAACAATCAGTCTGAACTTGCTTTAAAAGAAAAAGCTGTTAAAGATGCTCAAGTAGCTGTAGTGAAAGCCACTCAAACAGTTAAAGATACAGAAGCAAAAAATAAACAAATCTTGAAAAATGCATCTAAAGCAGATGCGAACCGTGCAGACGCTATTAAATCAGCTGAAACAGACGTCAATACTAAAAATGACGCTGTCAAATTGGCTAAAGACAAACTTGCTTCAGCTACCGAACATGCTACAAATGTTGAAAACAAATTACAATCAGCTCAAGCTGAATTGAAATCTGCTCAAGACAAATTGGCAAATACTGGTGTTGATACAGTGACAATTGCAGACTTGTCTCAGTTCAAGAAAGATAAAGCCGAAGGCGACTCAGACTTCATGACTGACTCTGGTGCTACTGTTATTGAAAATTCTTCAACAAAAATCAGTGAAGCTGATAAAAACAAAATTGTTGATTTCAATAACATCACAGATGAACAAAAACAAGAACTTGCACTTTATAACTTGAAAGTTGTAAATGCTATTCGTAAAAATCTTGGTTTATCTGAGCTTGAATTGAACACTGGTTCAATGAAAGCAGCTCAAGACCAAATGGATAAATACATCGCTAGAAACAAAGATATCCTAACTCATGGACATTTGCCTGGTGATTACTTTGGTGAAAACGGTGGACCTATTGCTTTTGCTAAACATGGAACATCATTGACTATGTACAAAGTTAAGCAAGAAATCTACAATGTTGTAATGTCACAAGCTTTCGCTGATGCTCCATCAAAATGGGGACACTCAAGCAATATTCAAAAAGCAATTTCACACCTTGGAGCATCATTTGGTATCATCGATGGTGAACTTTACAGCATTAACGTATATGGTGTCTATGCTGGTTCAAAAATTGAAGAAACAAACGACACAGCATCCCTTGAAAAAACTGTCGAAACAGCAAAATCAAACCTTGCTCAAGCTAAAACTGCATCAGAAAATGCTAAGAATGCTTTGACAAAAGCTTCAACTGATTACGCAAGCGCACTTAGCTTGAAAACTCAAGCTGAAAAAGTTCTTGCTGACGCAATGGCTACGCCATTGCAAGCCCAAGTTGCTGAAAACAACCTACGTTTAGCAAAAAATGCTCTTGAGAACGCTAAGAAACGTGAAGCGAAAGCAAAAAATGATGTAACTTCAGCTAAAGAAAAACTTAAAAAAAGTGTTTCGAAATTAGCTACAGAAAAAGAAAAACTTTCAAAACTGAAAGAACAGTACAAGAAACTTTTACAAACTGAATCAAAAAATAAAGAAGTTTCTAAAGGTAGTTGGATTCAAACTTCTGGTCGTTGGTGGTACAAACATAACAATGGTTCATACACAACTAATGGTTGGGAACAAATTAACGGAAAATGGTATCATTTTGACCGCTCAGGTTGGATGCAGACTGGTTGGGTCAAATCAAGTGGTTCATGGTACTATCTTAATAATTCTGGAGCAATGCAGACTGGATGGGCTAAATCAGGCAATTCATGGTACTATTTGAATGATTCAGGAGCTATGCAGACTGGATGGTTGAAAACAGGTGGTTCATGGTACTATTTGAATGGTTCAGGCGCAATGCAAACAGGATGGTTGAAAACAGGTGGTTCATGGTATTACCTTAATAGCTCAGGTGCGATGCAAACAGGATGGTTCACAGTCTCAGGAAAATGGTATTATGCATACCGTTCAGGCGCTTTAGCAGTCAATACAACTACACCAGAAGGTTATAAGGTAAATTATAATGGTGAATGGGTAAAATAAGCACTTTTTACCAAGCTAAAAAATCTTCTTACGTTTGTAGGAAGATTTTTTGGATTCACAAAACTAGTTTAAAAGACTACGTTATTTAAACTAGTAATATAAAGGATATCTAGAAATCTATTTGGTCAACTTTTGTATTTTGAATATACCTCAGATGTTGACGATGTCTTGGTATATCTGATATTCACTTACATATTCTAACTTATTTTAACTAAGATAAAACTGTAGTGGATTGAAGAAAAGATAAGCTCGAGAAAGGACAAAATTTGTCCTTTCTTTTTTGATGTTCAGAGCGATAAAAATCCGTTTTTTTGAAGTTTTCGAAGTTTCGAAAACTAAAGGCATTGCGTTTGATAAGTTTGATGAGATTATTGGTCGCTTTTCATTATAGATCTTATGGGACTTTTTTCTACAACAACATAATCTCCATAATATCCATAGGGGATTTACCTACTACAAATATTATAGATCCGAAAATAAGATCGAGCTGAAACTACTTTCAGAAACAGCTGTTCTATAAAATACTTTTGAAACTGAAATCTATTCTACCACAAAGTATTGAAAGCGCTTTAAAAATAATATATAATGAACTCATAAGAACAAAGAAAAGGAGGAAAGAGGATGCCACAGATTACTAAAGAAGCCTTGATTGCACAAATCAAAGATGGAATCATCGTTTCTTGTCAGGCCCTTCCTCACGAACCGCTCTATACAGAAGCAGGAGGAGTCATTCCCTTGCTGGTCAAAGCGGCTGAGCAAGGTGGAGCAGTCGGTATCCGAGCAAATAGTGTTCGCGATATCAAGGAAATCAAGGAGGTCACAAACCTTCCAATTATTGGGATAATAAAACGAGATTATCCACCACAAGAACCATTCATCACGGCTACTATGAAAGAAGTTGATGAATTGGCAGAACTCGACATCGAGGTGATTGCTCTGGATTGTACCAAGCGTGAACGCTACGATGGTTTGGAGATTCAAGAGTTCATTCGTCAGATTAAGGAAAAATATCCTAACCAGCTCTTGATGGCTGATACAAGTACTTTCGAGGAAGGATTGGCAGCCGTTGAAGCAGGAATCGACTTTGTCGGAACAACCTTATCAGGATACACATCTTACAGTCCAAAGGTGGATGGTCCCGATTTTGAATTAATCAAAAAACTCTGTGATGCTGGTGTAGATGTCATTGCAGAAGGAAAAATTCATACACCAGAACAAGCCAAACAAATCCTAGGATATGGAGTGCGAGGTATTGTTGTTGGTGGCGCTATTACTAGACCAAAAGAGATTACAGAACGCTTTGTTGCTGGTCTCAAATAACACAATCTCAAAACAGAGGAGAGTGGTGGATGCGTCGGATGAAATAAAAACGTATACAAATACAAAGAACTCATTATCCAATATGGATACGCTTATCAATTAGGAGAATACAAATGAAATTTAGAAAACTAGCTTGTACAGTACTTGCGGGTGCTGCGGTTCTTGGCCTTGCTGCTTGTGGAAATTCTGGCGGAAGTAAAGATGCTGGAAAATCTGGTAGTGATAGTGGAAAAACAGAAATCACTTGGTGGGCATTCCCAGTCTTCACCCAAGAAAAAACTGGTGACGGTGTTGGAACATATGAAAAATCAATCATTGAAGCGTTTGAAAAAGCAAATCCAGATGTAAAAGTGAAATTGGAAACCATCGACTTCAAATCTGGTCCTGAAAAAATCACAACAGCTATCGAAGCAGGAACAGCTCCAGACGTACTTTTTGACGCACCAGGACGTATCATCCAATACGGTAAAAACGGTAAATTGGCTGAGTTGAACGACCTCTTCACAGACGAATTCGTCAAAGATGTTAACAATGAAAACATTGTACAAGCAAGTAAAGCTGGAGACAAAGCTTACATGTATCCAATCAGTTCAGCACCATTCTACATGGCTATGAACAAGAAAATGTTGGAAGAAGCTGGAGTTGCAAACCTTGTAAAAGAAGGTTGGACTACTGATGATTTTGAAAAAGTTTTGAAAGCACTTAAAGATAAAGGCTACACACCAGGTTCATTGTTCAGTTCTGGTCAAGGGGGAGACCAAGGAACACGTGCCTTCATCTCAAACCTTTATGGAGCTTCTGTAACAGATAAAGATGTAACAAAATATACAACTGATGATCCTAAATTCGTCAAAGGTCTTGAAAAAGCAGCTAGCTGGATCAAAGACGGTTTGTTGAACAATGGTTCACAATTTGACGGTGGAGCAGATATCCAAAACTTTGCCAACGGTCAAACATCTTACACAATCCTTTGGGCACCAGCTCAAAACGGTATCCAAGCTAAACTCTTGGAAGCAAGTAAAGTAGAAGTGGTAGAAGTACCATTCCCATCAGATTCAGGTAAACCAGCTCTTGAATACCTTGTAAATGGATTTGCAGTATTCAACAACAAAGACGACAAGAAAGTTGCAGCATCTAAGAAATTCGTTCAATTTATCGCGGATGACAAAGAATGGGGTCCAAAAGACGTTGTTCGTACAGGTGCCTTCCCAGTTCGTACTTCATTTGGCAAACTTTATGAAGACAAACGTATGGAAACAATCAGTGGTTGGACTAAATACTACTCACCATACTACAACACTATCAATGGTTTTGCTGAAATGAGAACACTTTGGTTCCCAATGTTGCAATCTGTATCAAATGGTGACGAAAAACCAGCGGACGCTTTGAAAGCCTTCACTGAAAAAGCTAACGAAACAATTAAAAAAGCTACAAAACAATAAGCACTAAATCAGATTGACTCCTCCCTTTTCCCTGTGCATAGTCTATGTAAGAAAAGGGAGGATTTTGTTTGAAATGTAAGGAACTGTCACGAAATTAAAATGAAGTTCTTACATAAGCGAATCTTAAAAAATTTCATTTTGATTTTAAAACAGTTCAAGAAAATCCAAAATATTCTATTTGTGAAAGAGAGGTGCCGACTGTGAAAGTCAATAAAATTCGTATGCGGGAAACAGTGATTTCCTACGCTTTCCTAGCACCAGTATTATTCTTCTTTGTCATCTTTGTATTGGCTCCTATGATTATGGGATTCATTACAAGTTTCTTTAACTACTCAATGACTAAATTTGAGTTTGTAGGCTTGGACAACTATGTTCGCATGTTTAAAGACCCTGTCTTTATGAAGTCTTTGATCAATACCGTTATTCTGGTTATTGGATCTGTACCAGTTGTTGTTCTATTCTCACTCTTTGTAGCATCTCAGACCTATCATCAAAATGCCATTGCCAGATCCTTCTACCGTTTCGTCTTCTTCCTTCCTGTTGTAACAGGTAGTGTTGCCGTAACAGTTGTTTGGAAATGGATTTATGACCCACTATCAGGGATTCTAAACTTTGTCCTTAAGTCAAGCCACATCATCAGCCAAAACATTTCTTGGTTGGGAGATAAAAACTGGGCGTTGATGGCGATTATGATTATCCTTTTGACTACATCTGTTGGTCAGCCGATTATCCTTTATATCGCTGCCATGGGAAATATTGACAATTCATTGGTGGAAGCAGCTCGGGTTGACGGTGCGACTGAATTGCAAGTTTTCTGGAAGATTAAATGGCCTAGCCTCCTTCCAACAACACTTTACATCGCAATCATTACAACAATCAACTCATTCCAGTGTTTCGCCTTGATTCAGTTGTTGACATCTGGTGGTCCAAACTACTCAACAAGTACACTTATGTACTACCTTTACGAAAAAGCCTTCCAATTGACAGAATACGGTTATGCAAACACTATCGGCGTCTTCTTGGCAGTGATGATCGCTATCGTAAGCTTTGTTCAATTTAAAGTACTTGGAAACGACGTAGAATATTAAAGAAAGGAGACAGCTATGCAATCTACACAAAAGAAACCTTTAACAGCTTTCACTGTTATTTCAACTATTATCTTGCTCTTGTTGACCGTGCTGTTCATCTTTCCGTTCTACTGGATTTTGACAGGTGCCTTCAAGTCACAACCTGATACAATCGTTATTCCACCACAATGGTTCCCTAAAATGCCAACCATGGAAAATTTCCAACAACTCATGGTGCAAAACCCTGCAATGCAGTGGATGTGGAACTCTGTGTTTATCTCATTGGTAACCATGTTCTTAGTCTGTGCGACTTCTTCTCTAGCAGGTTATGTACTAGCTAAAAAACGTTTCTATGGCCAACGTATTCTTTTTGCAATCTTCATTGCAGCCATGGCACTTCCAAAACAAGTTGTCCTTGTACCATTGGTACGTATCGTCAACTTCATGGGAATCCATGATACTCTTTGGGCAGTTATCTTGCCTTTGATTGGATGGCCATTCGGGGTCTTCCTCATGAAACAGTTCAGTGAGAATATCCCTACAGAGTTGCTTGAGTCAGCTAAAATCGACGGTTGTGGTGAGATTCGTACTTTCTGGAGCGTAGCCTTCCCAATTGTGAAACCAGGATTTGCAGCCCTTGCAATCTTTACCTTCATCAATACTTGGAATGACTACTTCATGCAGTTGGTTATGTTAACTTCACGTCAAAACTTGACCATCTCACTTGGGGTTGCAACTATGCAAGCTGAAATGGCAACCAACTATGGTTTGATCATGGCAGGTGCCGCTCTTGCAGCAGTTCCAATCGTAACAGTCTTCCTAGTCTTCCAAAAATCCTTCACTCAGGGTATTACTATGGGAGCGGTTAAAGGTTAAGAAAAGTAAACTGGTGTGTCAAGATTGCGGAAGTGGTCTTGACATGCTATGGAAATATAGAGGTTATAAGTGTCTACAAAATGTTGGGTATTTGCTTACCTTAGATATTTTGTTAGACACTTATCAACTTAAGAATGATTTTAGTTAACTATCAGAAACGAAGGAAAGAGTATGATTTTTGACGATTTGAAAAACATCACCTTTTACAAAGGGATTCATCCCAATCTAGACAAGGCTATCGACTATCTCTACCAGCATCGTAAAGATTCATTTGAATTAGGTAAGTATGAGATTGACGGGGACAAGGTCTTTCTAGTTGTTCAAGAAAATGTCCTCAATCAAGCTGAAAATGATCAATTTGAGCATCATCAGAACTATGCTGACTTGCATTTGCTGGTAGATGGGCATGAATATTCGAGCTACGGTTCACGTATCAAAGACGAGGCAGTAGCATTCGACGAAGCAAGTGACATTGGCTTTGTCCATTGTCATGAACATTACCCACTCTTGTTGGGTTATCACAATTTTGCGATTTTCTTCCCAGGAGAACCTCACCAGCCAAATGGCTATGCAGGTATGGAAGAGAAGGTTCGCAAATATCTCTTTAAAATTTTGATTGATTAAAAAATCAGGAGGAGCCAACATGGCACAAAAAGGAGTAAGCCTTATCAAGGCAGCATTTGATACGGATAACTTTCTCATGCGTTTTAGTGAGAAGGTCTTGGATATCGTGACAGCCAATCTTCTTTTTGTTGTCTCTTGCTTGCCCATCGTGACGATTGGAGTGGCTAAAATAAGCCTCTACGAGACCATGTTTGAGATTAAGAAGAGTAGACGTGTGCCTGTCTTTAAAATCTATCTAAGAGCTTTCAAGCAAAATCTGAAACTAGGTCTTCAGTTAGGTCTGCTTGAGTTGGGCATTGTATCATTAAGCCTTCTAGACCTCTATCTCTTTTGGGGGCAGACAGCTATGCCTTTCCAAATGGTGAAAGCTATCTGTCTAGGAGTTCTTACCTTCCTCACTATCGTGATGTTGGCTAGCTATCCCATCGCTGCGCGCTATGATTTGACTTGGAAAGAAGTGCTACAAAAAGGACTTATCTTGGCAAGTTTTAACTTTCCTTGGTTCTTTCTCATGTTAGTTATTCTCTTTCTCATTGTGATGGTTCTTTATCTGTCCGCCTTCAGTTTACTTTTAGGTGGCTCAGCCTTCCTGCTTTTTGGGTTTGGACTCTTGGTCTTTATCCAGACTGGATTGATGGAGAAAATTTTCGCAAAATACCAATAGCATGGCCTGTTTCTGAAACTACTTTCAAGCCATAAACATTTCAAAATTCATATCGAAACTAAAATCTAAGTGTACACAAGATATTGAAAGCGTTTTTCACAAGGTGTATACTAAACACGTAAAGAATAAATCCTGCTGTTAGCAGAAAAAAAGAAAACTTAGGAGAAAATCTATGTCAGATTTAAAAAAATACGAAGGTGTCATTCCAGCCTTTTACGCATGTTATGATGATCAAGGAGAAGTAAGCCCAGAGCGCACACGTGCCTTGGTTCAATACTTCATTGATAAAGGTGTTCAAGGTCTTTATGTCAATGGTTCTTCTGGTGAATGTATCTACCAAAGCGTTGAAGACCGTAAATTAATCTTAGAAGAAGTCATGGCAGTTGCCAAAGGTAAATTGACTATTATTGCCCATGTTGCTTGCAACAATACCAAAGACAGTATGGAACTTGCTCGCCATGCGGAAAGCTTGGGTGTAGATGCTATTGCAACGATTCCGCCGATTTATTTCCGCTTGCCAGAATACTCAGTTGCTAAATATTGGAACGATATCAGTTCTGCAGCTCCAAATACAGACTACGTGATTTACAACATTCCTCAATTGGCAGGAGTTGCTTTGACTCCAAGTCTTTATACTGAAATGTTGAAGAATCCACGTGTTATCGGTGTGAAGAACTCTTCTATGCCAGTTCAAGATATCCAAACTTTTGTGAGCCTTGGTGGCGAAAACCATATCGTCTTCAACGGTCCAGATGAACAGTTCTTAGGTGGTCGTCTTATGGGTGCTAAAGCTGGTATTGGTGGTACATATGGTGCTATGCCAGAACTCTTCTTGAAACTCAACCAATTGATTGCTGACAAAGACTTGGAAACAGCACGTGAATTGCAATATGCTATCAATGCAATCATTGGCAAATTGACTGTTGCACATGGAAATATGTATGGTGTGATTAAGGAAGTCTTGAAAATCAATGAGGGATTGAATATTGGTTCTGTTCGTTCACCATTAACACCAGTGACTGAAGAAGATCGTCCAGTTGTAGAAGCAGCTGCAGCCTTGATTCGTGAAACCAAGGAGCGCTTCCTCTAATCCATAAGGAGGTATTTATGACACACTACGTTGCAATTGATATCGGTGGAACCAACATCAAATATGGTTTGATCGACGAAGAAGGTCAACTTGTTGAATCGCATGAAATGCCAACAGAGGCGCATAAAGGTGGACCTCATATCTTACAAAAGACCAAAGATATCGTAGCCAGTTATTTAGAACAAGGCCCAGTAGCAGGTGTTGCCATTTCTTCTGCAGGAATGGTGGATCCTGATAAGGGTGAGATTTTCTATGCTGGGCCTCAAATCCCTAACTATGCAGGCACCCAGTTCAAAAAGGAAATCGAGACTAGCTTTGCGATTCCTTGTGAAATTGAGAATGACGTCAACTGTGCAGGTCTGGCTGAGGCAGTATCTGGTTCAGGAAAGGGAGCGAGTGTCACCCTTTGCTTGACTATTGGAACAGGTATCGGTGGTTGCTTGATTATGGATGGGAAAGTCTTCCATGGTTTTAGCAATTCAGCCTGCGAAGTTGGTTATATGCATATGCAGGATGGAGCGTTCCAAGATTTGGCTTCTACCACAGCTTTAGTAAAATATGTAGCTGAAGCACATGGAGAAGATGTTGATCAGTGGAATGGCCGACGCATCTTTAAGGAAGCCACTGAAGGTAACAAGATTTGTATGGCTGGTATTGACCGTATGGTAGACTATCTAGGAAAAGGTCTGGCAAATATTTGCTATGTGGCCAATCCAGAAGTAGTCATTCTCGGTGGCGGTATTATGGGACAAGAGGCAATCCTCAAACCCAAAATCCGTACAGCCTTGAAAGAAGCCTTGGTTCCAAGCCTAGCTGAAAAAACACGATTAGAATTTGCTCATCATCAAAATACAGCAGGTATGTTGGGTGCTTATTATCATTTTATACTCAATGAAAATCAAAGAGCAAACTAGGAAGTTAGCCGTAGGCAGTACTTGAGTACGACAAGGCGAAGCTGACGTGGTTTGAATTTGATTTTCGAAGAGTATTAAGACAAAACAATCCTAGTTTGGCTAGACCAAACTAGGATTTTCTTACACGTTTTTGTTTACGATAACCATTGAGTTTTTTATTTTCCCAGTAGCTATTAAAGATTTTCTCCTTGCTTTCACGATTGATTTCCAAAAAGTAGGCATAAATCAAATCGATAAAGAAGAGCATAGGAAGTTGAGCGGATATTCGTTGAATGTAGGAAGGCTGGCTGTGGCTGGCTACAAGAACAGTCTCCGTATAGGCCTGACTATCTTTATTGGGAACACTTGTAAAGAGTACAGTCTTTGCCCCCATCTCTTTCGCGTCTAATAGACTATCTAAAATAGAAGGAGTTGAGCCAGAAAGTGAGAAACCAAGTACTAGACAATTTTCATCCATAATGCTGGTTGTCCAGGCAAAGCCATCTTGATCTGTCAAAGACTCGCAGACCACACCTAGACGCATAAAGCGCAGTTTCATTTCACGGGCGACAAGGCCAGAACTACCTGTTCCAAAGAAGTAGACACGATCAGCATCTTCGATTAACTGGGCGATTCGTTCTAGTTGTTCTTCGTCAATCAAGTCCTGTGTTTGTTCCCGCATGTGACTATAGCTTCGAAGAACTCGGTTGGTTAAAGGACTATGATTGTGAGAATGAGTCTCCTGTTTCTTTGCTTGGTGCAGGTATTGGAAAATAAATTCTCGATAGCCTGTAAAACCACACTTTTTAGAAAAGCGGGTCAGAGCAGCTTGAGAGATATGTAATTTTTGAGTGACCTGTTGGGAGGAAAGGTCATCTTGAATGGTTTCAGCTTGCAAAAAATAACGAGCGATTTCTTGCTCTAAATCTGTTAATTCTTCAAAATGAAGATCGATAATGGATGCAATGTCTGGCTTATTCATGGGGCTCCTTTTCATGAGTCAACCGCTTAAAAGTTGACAATTCCCTAACTGTTATTATCATTATATCATAGAAGAATAGATAAAAACATAAAAAGCCATTTTCAATTAAAAGTCAAAAAAAGGTATCGATTTTTCTAAGAGTTTCTCCTTAAAATATGATACAATGAAGAGTAATAATCTTCTTTCAAATTTTGTAATTTTTTGTGAAAATGGGATAGAAGGTGGAAATTTTTCTAGAAATGAGACATAGCTGTATGAGGAAATTTAACAGTCATTCGATTCCGATTCGACTTAACCTACTATTTGGAATAGTTATCTTGCTTTTCATGACGATTATTGGTCGTCTACTTTATATGCAGGTATTAAATAAAGACTTTTACGAAACGAAATTAGCATCAGCAAGTCAAACAAGAGTGACAACTAGTTCGGCTCGAGGACAAATCTACGATGCAACGGGGAAACCTCTTGTTGAAAATACCATCAAGCAAGTTGTGTCTTTTACAAGGACTAACAAGATGACGGCAGCTGAACTCAAAGAGACTGCAAAAAAACTTCTTACTTATGTGAATGTCAGCTCTCCTAATCTCACAGACCGTCAGATTGCTGATTATTACTTGGCTGACCAAGAAATTTATAAAAAAATAGTCGATACTTTGCCACGTGATAAGCGTTTAGATTCGGATGGAAATCTTCTTTCGGAAGCGACTCTCTATAACAATGCGGTGGAAAGTGTTGATGTGAGTCAGCTCAACTATACTGATGATCAGAAAAAAGAAATTTATTTATTTAGTCAGTTAAATGCTGTTGAAAATTTTGCTACAGGAACAATCACAACAGATTCTTTAGATGATACACAGGTTGCCCTTGTCGCTTCGGCATCCAAAGACTTACCAGGAATTAGTATTTCTACTTCATGGGATAGAAAAGTCCTAGATACTTCTTTGTCTTCAATTGTAGGTAGTGTATCAAGTGAAAAATCAGGTCTTCCAGCAGAGGAAGTGGATGCTTATTTGAAAAAAGGCTACTCTCTAAATGACCGAGTGGGGACTTCGTATCTTGAAAAGCAGTACGAAGAAGTACTACAGGGAAAACGTTCTGTTAAAGAAGTGCACCTTGATAAACATGGCAACATGGAAAGTGTTGAAAATGTAGAGGAAGGAAGCAAAGGAAACAACATCAAACTAACGATTGACCTAGCTTTCCAAAATGGGGTGGATGATCTACTTAAGAGTTATTTTAATTCGGAGCTGGGTAACGGAGGAGCTAGATATTCTGAAGGAGTGTATGCAGTAGCACTTAATCCTAAAACAGGGGCCGTCCTTGCTATGTCTGGTATCAAGCATGATACTGAGTCAGGTAAATTGAGTTCAGATTCCTTAGGGACAGTCACCAACGTGTTTGTACCAGGGTCAGTAGTTAAGGCCGCTACCATCAGCTCAGGTTGGGAAAATGGTGTTTTATCAGGAAACCAAACCTTAACAGATCAGCCCATTGTTTTCCAAGGTTCAGCTCCAATTAATTCTTGGTATACATTGGCATATGGATCTTTTCCTATTACAGCTGTGGAAGCCTTGGAGTATTCATCTAATACTTACATGGTTCAAACCGCTCTTGGAATCATGGGCCAGACCTATCAACCAAATATGACGGTTGCAACAGGGCAATTAGAGGCTGCTATGGGTAAATTACGTTCGACCTTTGGAGAATATGGACTTGGATCTTCGACTGGAATTGATCTTCCAGATGAATCGACAGGATTTACACCAAAAGAATTTGATTTGGCTAATTATATTAATAATGCTTTTGGCCAGTTTGATAATTACACACCGATGCAATTAGCTCAGTATGTCGCTACCATTGCAAATAATGGAGTTCGTCTAGCTCCTCACATTGTGGAGGGGATTTATGAAAATAATGAGCAAGGTGGCTTAGGCAATTTGCTTCAAGAGACGACTAGCAAAGAAATGAATAAGATTAATATCTCAGAATCAGATATGTCTATTCTGCAACAAGGATTTTATCAAGTTTCACATGGTGGTAGTGCTTTGACAACAGGTCGTTCCTTTTCAAATGGCGCAGCCGTATCAATCAGCGGAAAAACAGGTACCGCCGAAAGTTATGTTAATGGGGGGCAAAAAGCTAATAATACCAATGCCGTGGCCTATGCACCATCAGATAATCCTCAAATTGCTGTAGCAGTTGTCTTTCCGCATAACACCAATCTTACAAATGGTGTCGGACCTTCCATTGCGCGCGATATTATCAACCTCTATAATCAACATCATCCAATGAATTAGAAAGGAACTTATGCTTTATCCAACACCTATTGCCAAGCTAATTGACAGTTATTCGAAGTTACCGGGTATCGGGATTAAGACGGCTACCCGTCTGGCCTTTTATACTATTGGAATGTCTGATGACGATGTCAATGAATTTGCTAAAAATCTCCTTTCTGCTAAGAGAGAGCTGACCTACTGTTCCATCTGTGGTCGTTTGACTGATGACGATCCTTGCTCTATCTGTACCGATCCGACTCGTGACCAGACAACGATTTTAGTTCTCGAAGATAGTCGCGATGTGGCAGCCATGGAGAATATCCAAGAATACCATGGACTCTATCATGTCTTACATGGACTCATTTCTCCCATGAATGGTATCAGTCCGGACGATATCAATCTCAAGAGCCTTATGACTCGTCTGATGGATAGTGAAGTTTCAGAGGTAATCGTAGCAACCAATGCCACAGCAGATGGCGAAGCAACTTCGATGTATCTTTCACGTTTGCTCAAACCAGCTGGCATCAAGGTTACGCGCCTAGCACGAGGCCTCGCTGTGGGAGCGGACATTGAGTATGCGGACGAAGTGACACTCTTACGAGCCATTGAAAATCGAACAGAGTTGTAAGTCTAAACAAATTAATACACTCAATTCATTTATACAAAAATCACGGAGACCGATATTTTTTATCGTTCTCTTTTTAAATATATTGAAGACCAGTATCAGGTTCAAGTTTCAAAAAAGAAGCAAATATGATATACTAAAGAACGAGCATTCTATTAGAATTGGAACAAATCATATGAAACAAACGATTATTCTTTTATACGGTGGGCGTAGTGCAGAGCGTGAAGTCTCTGTTCTTTCAGCTGAGAGTGTGATGCGTGCGGTCAACTACGACCGTTTCACAGTCAAGACTTTCTTCATCAGCCAGTCTGGTGATTTTATTGAAACGCAAGAATTTAGCCAGACTCCAGGTCAAGAGGATCGTCTTATGACCAATGAAACCATTGATTGGGATAAGAAAGTTGCACCAAGTGCCATCTACGAAGAAGGAGCAGTGGTCTTTCCAGTCCTTCACGGTCCGATGGGAGAAGATGGCTCTGTTCAAGGTTTCCTTGAAGTTTTGAAAATGCCTTACGTTGGTTGCAACATCTTGTCATCAAGTCTTGCCATGGATAAAATCACCACTAAGCGTGTCTTAGAATCTGTCGGGATTGCCCAAGTTCCTTATGTGGCTATCGTTGAAGGCGATGATGTGACTGCTAAAATCACCGAGGTTGAAGAAAAATTGACTTATCCAGTCTTCACAAAACCATCAAACATGGGTTCAAGTGTCGGTATTTCTAAGTCTGAAAATCAAGAAGAACTCCGTCAAGCCTTGAAACTTGCCTTCCAATATGACAGTCGTGTCTTGGTTGAGCAAGGAGTGAATGCCCGTGAAATCGAGGTTGGTCTCTTGGGCAACTACGATGTCAAGAGCACGTTGCCAGGAGAAGTTGTCAAGGATGTTGACTTTTATGACTACGATGCCAAGTATATTGACAACAAGATTACTATGGACATCCCAGCCAAAATCAGTGATGATGTGGTAGCTGTCATGCGTCAAAATGCAGAAACTGCCTTCCGTGCGATTGGTGGCCTTGGTCTGTCTCGTTGCGATTTCTTCTATACAGATAAGGGAGAGGTTTTCCTAAACGAGCTTAATACCATGCCAGGTTTCACCCAGTGGTCTATGTACCCACTACTTTGGGACAATATGGGAATCAGCTACCCAGAACTAATCGAGCGTTTGGTTGACCTTGCCAAGGAAAGTTTTGACAAGCACGAAGCTCATTTGCTATAAAAAATGAAAGAGAGGGTAGGAGCCAGAACCATCACTGCAAGGTGATCAGAGTTCTCGGACTTCGACCCTTTTTAAAGGAGTAGAAATGAAATTAACAATCCATGAAGTTGCTCAAGCTGTTGGAGCTAAAAATGATATCAGCATCTTTGAGAACACCCAGTTAGAGAAGGCTGAGTTTGACAGTCGCTTAATCGCGACGGGGGACTTGTTTGTGCCCCTCAAAGGTGCGCGTGACGGTCATGACTTTATCGAAACAGCTTTTGAAAATGGCGCTACTGTAACCCTGTCTGAGAAAGAGGTTGCAAATCATCCCTATATTCTAGTAGATGATGTTCTGACTGCCTTTCAGCAACTAGCAGCCTACTATCTTGAAAAAACGACTGTTGATGTCTTTGCGGTTACGGGTTCAAATGGTAAAACAACTACCAAGGATATGTTAGCTCACTTGCTATCAACAACCTACAAAACTTACAAAACACAAGGCAACTACAATAATGAGATTGGTCTTCCTTACACAGTTCTCCATATGCCTGAAGGAACAGAAAAGTTGGTCTTGGAGATGGGGCAGGATCACTTGGGCGATATTCATCTCTTGTCTGAATTGGCTCGTCCAAAAACAGCCATCGTGACCTTGGTTGGAGAAGCCCATTTGGCCTTTTTCAAAGACCGTTCTGAGATTGCTAAAGGAAAAATGCAAATTGCAGACGGGATGTCTTCGAATTCCTTGCTCTTGGCACCAGCAGATCCGATTGTAGAGGACTACTTACCAACTGATAAAAAGGTAGTTCGTTTTGGGCAAGGGGCAGAGTTGGAAATTACTGACATGGTAGAACGTAAGGATAGTCTGACCTTTAAAGCTAATTTCTTAAAACAAGCCCTTGATTTGCCAGTGACTGGTAAGTACAATGCTACTAATGCCATGATTGCATCCTATGTTGCCCTACAAGAAGGAGTTTCAGAGGAGCAAATTCGTCAGGCCTTCCAAAATCTTGAATTGACGCGTAACCGTACTGAGTGGAAGAAAGCAGCCAATGGTGCAGATATTCTATCAGATGTGTATAATGCCAATCCAACTGCTATGAAGTTGATTTTAGAGACTTTTTCGGCTATTCCAGTCAACGAAGGTGGCAAAAAAATCGCTGTCTTGGCGGACATGAAGGAACTCGGTGACCAGTCTGTTCAGCTCCATAACCAGATGATTTTGAGCCTCTCACCAGATGTGCTTGATACCGTTATTTTCTATGGAGAAGACATTGCTGAATTGGCCCAACTGGCCAGTCAAATGTTCCCAATCGGCCACGTTTACTACTTCAAGAAAACAGAAGACCAAGACCAATTTGAAGACCTAGTTAAGCAGGTCAAGGAAAGTCTAGGAGCTAATGACCAAATCTTGCTCAAAGGCTCTAACTCTATGAACCTAGCCAAGTTGGTAGAAAGTTTAGAAAATGAAGACAAGTGATTTTGTTAAGTATCTGCAAAGAATGATTGCCCTTACAGATACTGGCTTAACCTTTACAAAAGATCCTTTTGACCGTGAGCGCTACGAAGACTTGCGAAGTCTGTTATCTGAAATGTTGAATCAGGTATCAGACCTTGATGCAGACGAAGTGGCAGAACTCTTGAAACCGACCTCCGCTTATGCGACTCCTTTAATGGACGTCCGTGCTTGGATAGTTGAGGATGAAAAAATTTGTCTGGTTAGGGGACAAGGAGAGAATGATTGGGCTTTGCCAGGTGGCTTTGGCGAGGTCGGTTATTCACCAACTGAAAATATTCTCAAGGAAATTGAAGAAGAAACCGGTTTTGAAGCTAAAGTAGAAAGACTACTAGCTGTTTTTGATACAAATCGTTTCCAACTACAGAGCAAGCAATATGCAAAGTTTGTTTTTGAATGTAAGCTTCTTGATGGACAATTCCAAGAAAATCAAGAAATTGCTGACCTTCAATTTTTTGCCATTGACCAACTACCAGCCTTATCTGAAAAACGCATTACCAAGGAGCAAATAGAGATTCTTTGGCAGGTTTATCAAGGTCAGAGGGAGCAATATCTTGACTAAGAAGATGATTATCGTATTTTTAAATTCATTTTTCTTAAGTAGCATGGTATAATAAAATGCAGGAAAATTTTGAATCATGAGGAAGACTAGATGAATTTATGGGATATTTTCTTTACGACCCAAGCAACAGAGCCACCCAAATTTGACCTTTTTTGGTATGTCAGTATATTTACACTCTTAGCCTTAACTTTTTATACAGCCTATCGCTATCGTGAAAAGAAGGCTTACCAACGATTTTTCCAGAGTTTACAGGCAGTTCAGTTAATCCTCCTTTATGGTTGGTACTGGATCAATCATATGCCGCTATCAGAAAGTTTACCTTTTTACCATTGCCGTATGGCTATGTTTGTGGTGCTTTTGCTTCCTGGTCAGTCTAAATATAGGCAGTATTTTGCATTACTAGGAACATTTGGGACATTAGCAGCCTTTGTTTATCCAGTGCCAGATGCCTATCCTTTCCCTCATATTGCGATTTTATCCTTTATCTTTGGCCACTTAGCTCTCTTGGGGAACTCTTTAGTTTATCTATTGAGACAGTATAACGCACGACTGCTGGATGTGAAGGGAATTTTTCTCATGACCTTTGCACTAAATGCCTTGATTTTTGTGGTCAATTTAGTAACAGGCGGAGATTACGGATTCTTGACTAAACCACCATTGGTTGGAGACCATGGCTTAGTAGCCAATTATTTAATCGTTTCCCTGGCCTTATCAGCAGCGATTACGTTGACAAAGAAAATTTTGGAACTGTTTTTAGAACAAGAAGCAGAAAAAATGATTGCAAAGAAAGCTTAGAAATGAGCTTTCTTTTTTTCATAAATCTGATTTTTTATAACTTGTTTGGAAAATAAAAAAATTTGATGAGCGAATGTGAAAAAATGGTAAGTAAATTTAGGAAAAACTAAGCACGATTGGATTTTTTGTGTTATAATATTCTGTGAATAGCTATGCCCTATTTTAGCTATATTGAATAGAAGTTTGAAACTTGGAAGAGAGAGGATGCGATGTAATGGCTAGAGATGGTTTTTTTACAGGCTTAGATATCGGAACTAATTCGATTAAAGTACTGGTTGCCGAGCTTAGAAATGGTGAACTTAATGTAATTGGTGTAAGTAATGCCAAGAGTAAAGGTGTAAAGGATGGGATTATCGTTGATATTGAAGCAGCAGCAACTGCTATCAAGTCAGCTATTTCCCAAGCAGAAGAGAAAGCAGGCATTTCAATTAAATCAGTGAATGTTGGCTTGCCTGGAAATCTTTTGCAGGTAGAACCAACTCAAGGAATGATTCCAGTTACATCTGATACAAAAGAAATTACAGACCAAGATGTAGAAAATGTTGTCAAATCAGCTTTGACAAAGAGTATGACACCAGATCGTGAAGTCATTACTTTTATTCCAGAAGAATTTATCGTAGATGGTTTCCAAGGTATTCGTGACCCGCGTGGCATGATGGGTGTTCGTCTTGAAATGCGCGGTTTGCTTTACACAGGTCCACGTACTATTCTTCACAATTTACGTAAGACAGTTGAGCGCTCAGGTGTTCAAGTTGAAAATATTATTATTTCACCATTGGCTTTGGTTCGTTCAGTCTTGAACGAAGGAGAGCGTGAATTTGGAGCTACTGTGATTGATATGGGAGCAGGTCAAACAACTGTTGCTACAATCCGTAACCAAGAACTCCAGTTTACAAATATTCTTCAAGAAGGTGGAGATTATGTCACAAAAGATATCTCTAAAGTCTTGAAGACTTCACAAAAACTAGCTGAAGGATTGAAATTGAACTATGGTGAAGCCTACCCATCACTTGCTAGCAATGAAACTTTCCAAGTTGAAGTGATTGGTGAAGTAGAGCCTGTAGAAGTTACAGAAAGCTACCTAGCAGAGATTATTTCAGCTCGCATTAAACACATTTTTGAACAGATTAAACAAGAGTTGGAAAGAAGACATTTGTTGGATCTTCCTGGTGGGATTGTTCTGATTGGTGGAAATGCTATTTTACCAGGTATTGTAGAACTTGCACAGGAAGTATTTGGCGTTGGTGTCAAACTTTACGTTCCAAATCAAGTTGGAATCCGTAATCCTGCCTTCGCTCATGTGATTAGCTTGTCTGAATTTGCTGGTCAATTGACTGAAGTGAATTTGTTAGCGCAACGAGCAGTCAAGGGTGAGGATACTTTGCGTCACCAACCTATTAATTTTGGTGGGATGATTCAACGCGTTACGCAGGTAGCACAACCTACCCCTATTCAACCAGTTCAAAATACTGAGGTAGAGCAATCAGCTTCTACGAACGTAGTTGCTCCAAAAGAAGATAAAGTATCTTCTCAAAATAAACCAAAAATCGCAGATCGTTTCCGTGGCTTAATCGGAAGCATGTTTGATGAATAAAAGAGGAAAAATAAACTATGACATTTTCATTTGATACAGCAGCAGCTCAAGGTGCAGTTATTAAAGTAATCGGTGTTGGTGGGGGTGGTGGTAACGCCATTAACCGCATGGTTGACGAAGGTGTTGCAGGCGTAGAATTTATCGCAGCAAACACAGATGTACAAGCTTTGAGTAGTACAAAAGCTGAGACTGTAATTCAGTTAGGCCCTAAATTGACTCGTGGTTTGGGTGCTGGCGGTCGACCTGAAGTTGGTCAAAAGGCAGCTGAAGAAAGCGAAGAAGCCTTGACTCAAGCTATTACTGGAGCAGATATGGTCTTCATTACTGCAGGTATGGGAGGTGGCTCTGGTACTGGTGCAGCTCCTGTTATTGCCCGCATTGCTAAAGATTTAGGTGCGCTTACAGTTGGTGTTGTGACACGTCCTTTCGGTTTTGAAGGAAGCAAACGCGGTCAGTATGCTGTAGAAGGAATCAATCAACTTCGTGAGCATGTAGATACTCTATTGATTATTTCAAACAACAACTTGCTTGAAATTGTTGATAAGAAAACTCCGCTTCTTGAAGCTCTTAGCGAAGCAGATAACGTACTTCGCCAAGGTGTTCAAGGGATTACTGACTTGATTACAAATCCTGGTTTGATTAATCTTGACTTTGCCGATGTGAAAACAGTTATGGCAAATAAAGGGAACGCCCTAATGGGTATCGGTATCGGTAGTGGTGAAGAACGTGTGGTAGAAGCAGCTCGTAAGGCAATCTACTCACCACTTCTTGAAACAACTATTGACGGTGCTGAGGATGTCATCGTCAACGTTACTGGTGGACTTGACTTGACTTTGATTGAAGCAGAAGAAGCTTCAGAAATCGTCAACCAAGCGGCTGGTCAAGGAGTGAACATCTGGCTCGGAACATCAATCGATGAAAATATGAAAGATGAAATCCGTGTTACAGTTGTAGCGACTGGTGTTCGTCAAGAAAATGTTGAAAAAGTAGTTGGAGTGAAAACTTCTAATAAACCTGTACATCGTGAACCTTCACATGTTCAACATGTTGAACGTCATTTTGACATGGAAGAGACAGCTGAGTTACCAAAAACTAGTTCTCGTCGTTTTGAAACAAATCAAACCTCTGCATTTGGTAACTGGGATTTACGTAGGGAGTCAATTGTCCGTCAGACTGACTCAGTTGTTTCACCAGTTGAACGTTTTGAAGTTCCAGTTTCACAAGATGAGGATGAGTTAGAAACTCCTCCATTCTTCAAAAATCGTTAATAAATGAATTTAGAAAAAAATACTGAATTGATTTTTCAGCAAATTGCTGATGCGAGTCAAGAAGCCGACCGTAATCTAGATTCTGTTTCAGTTATTGCAGTGACAAAATATGTAGATGTCCAAACAGCGGCGGCATTGCTTCCGCTTGGCGTCCAACATATCGGTGAAAATAGAGTTGATAAATTTTTAGAAAAATATCATGCTTTAAAAGATTTTCCAGTCACTTGGCATTTAATAGGGACACTGCAGAGACGGAAAGTGAAAGAGGTAATCCCTTTTGTGGATTACTTTCATGCTTTAGATTCTTTAAAATTAGCTCAGGAAATTCAAAAAAGAACAGATCATGTTGTTAAGTGTTTCTTGCAAGTTAATATATCTGGAGAAGAGAGTAAGCACGGATTTTCAAAAGATGAATTACTAGAAGTTTTGCCTACTTTGGCTGAGTTAGATCAGATTGAGTATGTTGGTTTAATGACCATGGCTCCTTTTGATGCAGATAGTGATGAGTTGAAACGGATTTTCAAGGAAACACAGACTTTGCAAGCAGAAATTAGAGAAAAACAAATCTCTAATATGCCGATGACAGATATTAGTATGGGAATGAGTCGTGATTTTAAAGAAGCGATTCAGTTTGGCTCTACTTTTGTTCGAATTGGTACAGCATTTTTTAAATAGGAGAGAGCTATGTCTTTAAAAGATAGATTTGATAGATTTATAGATTATTTTACAGAAGATGGAGAAGAAACAACTAGTTATCAACCTCAACAAGAAGAGGTGGCTAGCCCGTCAATTTCAGCTTCTAAAGAATTACCAACACCTATTCAGTCAGCACCAGTGAAAGACGCTAATATCACTCGTTTACATGCGCGTCAGCAGGAGTTAGCCATGCAGAGTCAACGTACAGAAGATAAGGTGACAATTGATGTTCGCTATCCTAGAAAATATGAGGATGCAACTGAAATTGTTGATTTACTAGCTGGAAATGAAAGTATTTTGATTGATTTCCAATACATGACAGAAGTTCAAGCCCGACGTTGTCTAGATTATTTAGATGGTGCTCGTCATGTTTTAGCGGGTAATATGAAGAAAGTTGCTAGTACAATGTATCTATTGACTCCTGTCAATGTCGTTGTGAATATTGAAGATATCAAACTTTCTGATGATTCACAAAGTGCTGAGTTTGGTTTTGATATTAAACGAAATAGAGCAAGATAATGATTTTTTTAATCCACTTAATCCAAAATGCAGTGAGAATTTACTCATTCATTCTAATAGCATTTGCTCTTCTTTCATGGTTTCCAAACGCCTATGATAGTTCATTAGGTCGTCTAATCATCAGCCTTGTTCGTCCAGTTATAGAACCTCTTCGTAAACTGAATTTACAATTTGGTGGTCTCGATTTTACTGTCTGGATAGCCATTATTCTAATCCAATTTATTGGAAGTTTTCTAATTCGGATCTTGTTGTTTCTATGAAAGTAGATCAGGAAATCTATCAACATTTTTCGCATGCTGATATTCCATTTATTGATAAAGGATTGGAATGGATTAAGAGGGTGGAGAACACTTATGCTCCTATTCTCACCCCATTTATCAATCCTCATCAGGAACAGATACTAAAGGTTTTAGCTAGAACTCATGGATTAGGATGTCAAAGTAGTGGTGACATACTTCAAACAGAGTCCATTCGTCTTATTCTGTATCCAGACTACTTTAAACCAGAACTAGCAGATTTTGAGATAGCCTTATTGGAAATTGATTATCCGAGTAAGTTTGAGAAACTAAGTCATGGTAAAATATTAGGAACAATCATCAATCAGTTAGGAATTGACCGTAAATTATTTGGTGATATCTTGGTAGATGAAAAGAGAGCACAGATTTTTGTTAATCGTCATTTCATTCCCCTCTTTATAGACGGGATAAAAAAGATTGGCAAACTTCCTGTATCGCTGGAGGAACGTCCTTTTACCGATAGGATTATATCTAAAATTGACTATAGAGAACAAGAAATTTTAGTTTCGAGTTTTCGATTGGATGCCCTCTTATCAAGTGCCTTGAAATTATCTAGAAATCAAGCTTGTCAACTGATAGATAAAAAATCTGTCCAAGTAAACTATCATCTGGTTGAAAAAAGTGACTACCAGATTTCAGTTGGAGATTTGATTAGTGTGAGAAAGTTTGGACGTCTGAAAGTTGTTAGAGACAATGGTCAGACTAAGAAGGATAAGATAAAATTAAGCATTCAATTATTATTAAGTAAGTGAGGAATAATATGCCAATTACATCATTAGAAATTAAAGATAAAACCTTTGGTACAAGATTTAGAGGTTTTGATCCAGAAGAAGTTGAAGAATTTCTTGAAATTGTTGTTCGTGATTATGAAGATTTAGTTCGAAGCAATCATGATAAAGAGTTGCATATCAAGAGCTTGGAAGAACGTTTGTCTTACTTTGATGAGATGAAAGATTCTTTGAGTCAATCAGTATTGATTGCTCAAGATACGGCAGAGCGTGTAAAACAAGCTGCTCAAGATCGTTCTAATAATATTATCCAACAGGCAGAACAAGATTCACAGCGTTTGCTTGAAGAAGCAAAATATAAGGCTAATGAGATCTTGCGTCAAGCTACTGATAATGCTAAGAAAGTTGCTGTTGAGACTGAAGAATTGAAGAACAAGAGCCGTGTCTTCCACCAACGTCTCAAATCTACAATTGAGAGCCAGTTAGCAATTGTTGAATCATCAGATTGGGAAGATATTCTGCGCCCAACAGCTACCTATCTTCAGACAAGTGATGAAGCATTTAAAGAAGTTGTTGGTGAAGTTCTTGGTGAATCGGTATATTCACAACCAGAAGAAGAACCAATCGATATGACTCGTCAATTTACACCTGAAGAAATGGCTGAGTTACAAGCTCGAATTGAGGCTGGTAATAGAGAATTAGCTGAATTTGAAGCTCAACAACATCATTATGTGGAAGAACATTTAGAGCCAGTTGAAGTCGAAGGTCCTTCATCGAATGAGGAAGATACAAATAAAGAATCTGTCCTTATCTTATAATGAATAGTGATATGTGAGAACAATATCTTATCCTTATATTTCCAGCGAGCAGGAGATGGTGTGAGTCCTGTAATCCCTATTGATAAGATTATCCTCTCAAAAACTCAAGTCTGAAGCTAGTAAGATTTGACGTTCCCCACGTTACGGGAAAAGAGGGAGAAAGACTAGATCTTTTTCCGAACAAAGGTGGTACCACGATTTTCGTCCTTTTTAGAAGTCGTGGTTTTTAATTTGTTATTATTTATAAAGGAGATACTATGAAACTCAAAGATACCCTTAACCTTGGGAAAACAGCTTTCCCAATGCGTGCAGGCCTTCCTACCAAAGAGCCAGTTTGGCAAAAGGAATGGGAAGATGCAAAACTTTATCAACGTCGTCAAGAATTGAACCAAGGAAAACCTCATTTCACCTTGCATGATGGCCCTCCATACGCGAACGGAAATATCCACGTTGGACACGCTATGAACAAGATTTCAAAAGATATCATTGTTCGTTCAAAATCAATGTCAGGTTTTTACGCACCATTTATCCCAGGTTGGGATACTCATGGTCTGCCAATCGAGCAAGTTTTGGCAAAACAAGGTGTTAAACGCAAAGAAATGGACTTGGTTGAGTACTTGAAACTTTGCCGTGAATACGCTCTCTCTCAAGTAGATAAACAACGTGAAGACTTTAAACGTTTGGGTGTTTCTGGTGACTGGGAAAATCCATATGTGACTTTGACTCCTGACTATGAAGCAGCTCAAATCCGTGTATTTGGTGAGATGGCCAATAAAGGTTATATCTACCGTGGTGCAAAGCCAGTTTACTGGTCTTGGTCATCTGAGTCGGCTCTTGCTGAAGCGGAGATTGAATACCATGATTTGGTTTCAACTTCTCTTTACTATGCCAACAAGGTAAAAGATGGCAAAGGTGTTCTAGATACAGATACTTATATCGTAGTCTGGACAACAACTCCATTCACCATCACAGCTTCTCGTGGTTTGACTGTTGGTGCAGATATTGATTACGTTTTGGTTCAACCTGCTGGTGAAGCTCGTAAGTTTGTGGTTGCTGCAGAATTGTTGACTAGCTTGTCTGAGAAATTTGGCTGGGCTGATGTTCAAGTTTTGGCAACTTACCGTGGTCAAGAGTTGAATCATATCGTAACAGAACACCCATGGGATACAGCTGTAGATGAATTGGTTATCCTTGGTGACCACGTTACGACTGATTCTGGTACAGGTATCGTCCATACAGCCCCTGGTTTTGGTGAGGATGACTACAATGTCGGTATTGCTAATGGTCTTGAAGTCGCAGTGACTGTTGACGAACGTGGTATCATGATGAAGAATGCTGGTCCTGAGTTTGAAGGTCAGTTCTACGAAAAGGTAGTTCCAACTGTTATCGAGAAACTTGGTAACCTCCTTCTTGCTCAAGAAGAAATCTCTCACTCATACCCATTTGACTGGCGTACTAAGAAACCAATCATCTGGCGTGCAGTTCCACAATGGTTTGCTTCAGTTTCTAAATTCCGCCAAGAAATCTTGGATGAAATTGAAAAAGTGAAATTCCACTCAGAATGGGGTAAAGTCCGTCTTTACAATATGATTCGTGACCGTGGCGACTGGGTTATCTCTCGTCAACGTGCTTGGGGTGTTCCACTTCCAATCTTCTACGCTGAAGACGGTACAGCGATTATGACTGCTGAAACTATTGAACACGTAGCTCAACTCTTTGAGGAACATGGTTCAAGCATTTGGTGGGAACGTGATGCTAAGGACCTCTTGCCAGAAGGATTTACTCATCCAGGTTCACCAAATGGTGAGTTCAAAAAAGAAACAGATATCATGGACGTTTGGTTTGACTCAGGTTCATCATGGAATGGAGTTGTTGTAAACCGTCCAGAGTTGACTTACCCAGCAGACCTTTACCTAGAAGGTTCTGACCAATACCGTGGTTGGTTCAACTCTTCACTCATCACATCTGTTGCCAACCATGGCGTAGCACCTTACAAACAAATCTTGTCACAAGGTTTTGCCCTTGATGGTAAAGGTGAGAAGATGTCTAAATCTCTTGGAAATACCATTGCTCCAAGTGATGTTGAAAAACAATTTGGTGCTGAAATCTTGCGTCTCTGGGTAACAAGTGTTGACTCAAGCAATGACGTGCGTATTTCTATGGATATCTTGAGCCAAGTCTCTGAAACTTACCGTAAGATTCGTAATACCCTTCGTTTCTTGATTGCCAATACATCTGACTTTAACCCAGCTGTGGATGCAGTAGCTTACGAAGAACTTCGTTCAGTTGATAAGTACATGACTATTCGATTTAACCAACTTGTCAAGACCATTCGTGATGCCTATGCGGACTTTGAATTCTTGACAATCTACAAGGCCTTGGTGAACTTTATCAACGTTGATTTGTCAGCCTTCTACCTTGATTTTGCTAAAGACGTTGTTTATATCGAAGGTGCCAAATCACTGGAACGCCGTCAAATGCAGACTGTTTTCTATGATATTCTTGTGAAAATTACCAAACTCTTGACACCAATCCTTCCTCACACAGCAGAGGAAATCTGGTCATATCTTGAGTTTGAAGCTGAAGACTTCGTTCAATTATCAGAATTGCCAGAAGCGGAAACTTTTGCTAATCAAGAGGAAATCTTGGATACATGGGCAGCCTTCATGGACTTCCGTGGACAAGCTCAAAAAGCCTTGGAAGAAGCGCGTAATGCCAAAGTTATCGGGAAATCACTTGAAGCACACTTGACAGTTTACCCAAATGAAGTGGTGAAAACTCTGCTCGAAGCAGTAAACAGCAATGTAGCTCAACTTTTAATCGTGTCTGAATTGACCATCGCAGAAGGACCAGCTCCAGAAGCTGCCGTTAGCTTCGAAGATGTAGCCTTTACAGTTGAACGCGCTGCAGGTGATGTATGTGACCGTTGCCGTCGTATCGACCCAACAACAGCAGAACGCAGCTACCACGCAGTCATCTGTGACCACTGTGCAAGCATCGTAGAAGAAAACTTTGCGGAAGCAGTCGCAGAAGGGTTTGAAGCGAAATAAGTTGTGTAACCACAAGGATTTCCTTGTGGTTTTTGTATATTCATAAATGAGAAGAAAAGCGGTTCAAATGAATTGAAGAATTCTGGTACTATTTTGGGACAAGTTAGAGAATTTATAGTATAATGATGGTTGTAGATTGAATATATCAAAATATATATAGAAGTATTTTTGTTTCTTGTAAGTTTATCATAGTGAGGAAGAAAAATGCTTCTTCTATTTTGAAATGGATAAAATAATAGAGAGGATATAGAATGAAAAAATTTTTTGGAGAGAAGCAGCATCGTTTTTCCTTACGAAAGTTAGCTATTGGCCTTGTGTCTGCATCTATCTCGAGCTTATTTTTTGTGTCCATTGCTAGCAGTGGAAGCGTATTTGCTCAAGAAAATGTAGCTGTTCACTACAAATATGTGACGGATACGGAGCTGAGTGGACAAGAAAAAGACTTGATTGTAAAGGATATTCCTAAAGTGGCTGAAGATACTGAGAGCACTTACTATCTAGTCTACCGTATGGATGAGAAAGCCCAACTAGGTCAGTTGCCTCATACCGGTGAGCACAGTAATCTGGTTACCGTTTTCACTGGTGGAGCCCTCGCTTCGATTGGATTCCTTATTTTTGTTGTTTCGAGAAAGAAAGGCAAGAAGAAAGCACTGCTGAAGGTTGTTTTGATAACAGGAATGGGGAGTGGCTTGCTTTCTTCGGTTCAGGCTATTGAAAATCAACTATTGCTCCAATATAATCAAGAATACCAATTATCCCAAGGAGATAGTCTGCCTTTGCCACGCGCCTTATCGGGTTATACCTACCTAGGCTATATTAAGCAAGACAAAGAGCTTAATCAGCAAGAAACTGCTACTAGGGATCAGAAACTAGAGGATACGGTTCAACCTCATTTTCAGACCAATAATGATGGACAAAAGTCAGGAGAAGAGCAGAAAGCTCAGTTTCCAGCAAGCCCTGCTGAGAAGCCAATCCCTTCTCAAGATTCATCCAATCCAAAACCGTCTGGTATTGCTAGTGTGGATCCTCAGGATGAAGTCTTGGCTGGTCGAGTGAACAAACCAGAGCTCCTATACAAAGACCAAGAGATTGTAACCAAACTAGACTTTTCAGAAGTGGTTCAAGAAAATCCAGATCTAACAGAGGGAACCATTCGTGTCAAACAAGAAGGTCGTGCTGGGAAGAAGATTGAACTTGTTCGCATTTTCACTGTTGAAAACCAAGAAATTTCCCGAGAAGTTCTCTTGACTAAGGTAGACGAAGCCTTACCACGTATAGTAGAAAAAGGGACTAAGAAGGCAGTTGTACCGAGTGAAATACCCCAGTCTGCAAGAAAAGGTGAGCCTGAGACCCATGCTTCCTTACCAGAATATAAAGGTGAGCAATCGGGAGCTATTGTAGCCCCTGAGACAGCTGAAAAGCCAGAATATAGAGGAACTCAATCAAGTGCTATTGTCGAACCTGAGCAAGTAATTCCACAACCAGAGTACAAGGGAATTCAATCTGGTGCCATTGTTGAACCAGAACAAGTAGCTCCACAACCAGAGTACAAGGGAACTCAAGCTGGTACCATCGTCGAACCAGAGACCCATGCCTCCTTACCAGAATATAAAGGTGAGCAATCGGGAGCTGTTGTAGCCCCTGAGATGGCCGAAAAGCCAGAATATAGAGGAATTCAATCAGGTGCTACTGTCGAACCTGAGCAAGTAATTCCACAACCAGAGTACAAGGGAATTCAATCTGGTGCCATTGTTGAACCTGAAAAGCAGGAACCAGAGGTTGGAGGTACTCAGTCCGGAGCGGTTGTTGAACCAGAGCAAGTAACTCCACAACCAGAGTACAAGGGAATTCAATCTGGTGCGATTGTTGAACCAGAGACTCATGCTTCCTTACCAGAATATAAAGGTGAGCAATCGGGAGCTGTTGTAGCCCCTGAGACAGCCGAAAAACCAGAATATACAGGCACCCAATCTGGAGCCATCGTCGAACCAGAAACGGCTGATAAGCCATCTTATACAGGTACCCAGTCCGGAGCGGTTGTTGAACCAGAGCAAGTAGCTCCACAACCAGAGTACAAGGGAACTCAAGCTGGTGCCATCGTCGAACCGGAGACTCAGCCTTCCTTGCAAGAATATAAAGGTGAGCAATCGGGAGCTGTTGTAACCCCTGAGACAAATGAAAAACCAGAATATACTGGCATTCAATCTGGAGCAATAGTCGAACCAGAACAGGTACCATCGAAACCATCTTATACAGGTACCCAATCCGGAGCGATTGTTGAACCCGAACAAATTGCCCCTCTTCCAGAATATACTGGCAATATTGAGCAAGAAAAACCAGAAAATCCGGCTGAAAAACCAAAAGAAAAAGATCCAGAAAAAACACTCGAATTAAGAAATGTTTCTGATCTGGAGTTATATAGTCAGACCAATGGTACTTACAAACAACATGTTTCTTTAGACAGTGTTCCAAGTAATCCAGACACTTACTTTGTTAAGATCAAATCGTCGTCATTCAAAGATGTCTATCTACCTGTCGCTTCAATAACTGCAGAAATAAAAAATGGACAATCAGTTTATAAAATCATAGCCAAAGCTGAGAAACTCCAGCAAGAGCTAGAAAATAAATATGTCGATAATTTCACCTTCTATCTCGCAAAAAAGGCCACAGAAGAAACAACAACCTTCACTTCCTTTAGCAACCTGGTTAAAGCTATCAACAAGAATCTCTCTGGAACCTATCATTTAGCGGCTAGCTTGAATGCCAACGAAGTGGAGTTGGGACCTGATGACAGATCTTACATCAAGGGCACCTTTACTGGTCAGTTGATTGGTGAAAAAGATGGTAAGCGGTATGCTATTTACAACTTGAAAAAGCCTCTTTTTGAAAGTTTGAGAGGGGCCACAGTAGAAAAGTTGAGCCTAAAAAATGTCTCTATTTCTGGTAAAGATGATATCGGTTCACTGGCCAATGAAGCTACGGATAACACAAAGATTAAGCAAGTTCATGTCGATGGTGTTCTGGCTGGGGAACGTGGTATCGGTGGTTTGTTGGCTAAGGCAGACCAATCAAGCATCACAGAGAGCAGTTTTAAGGGAAGAATTGTTAATACCTACGAAACGACTGCTGCATACAATATTGGTGGTCTGGTCGGTCATTTAACAGGAGGCAGAGCTTCACTGACTAAGTCAAAAGCGACAGTAGCCATTTCCTCCAACACCAATAGTTCAGATCAGACTGTTGGTGGGCTAGCAGGTCTGGTAGACCAAGATGCGCATATACAGGATAGCTATGCTGAAGGTGATATCAACAATGTCAAGCACTTTGGTAGAGTTGCGGGTGTGGCTGGATATTTGTGGGATCGAAAAACGAATGAGGAACAGCATGCAGGAAGACTGACCAATGTACTAAGTGATGTCAATGTAACCAACGGGAATGCTATTACCGGTTACCACTATAATGAAATGAAGGTGGCTAATACATTCAGCAACAAAGCTAATAGAGTCTACAATGTTACCTTGGTCAGGGAAGAAGTCGTCAGCAAGGAATCATTTGTAGAAAGAGGAACAATTTTAGATGCTTCTGAAGTGACTAATAAAAAAGCAGAAATCACTCCTCTCACCCCTCCAATAGTGGAGCCCCTTTCAACAAGTGGTAGTAAAGAAAGTGATTTTTCTAAGGTGAATCATTATCAAGCTCAGCGCGCCTTGGCTTATAAAAATATTGAAAAATTGCTACCTTTCTACAACAAGGCAACCATCGTCAAATACGGAAACCTAGTTAACGAGAACAGTCTTTTATATCAAAAAGAACTCTTGTCAGCAGTCATGATGAAGGATGACCAAGTCATCACAGATATTGTTTCCAACAAACAGACTGCAAACAAACTCTTGCTCCATTACCAGGATCATTCCTCTGAAACATTCCAGCTCAAGTACCAGACTGATTTTGCTAAGTTAGCAGAATATAGTCTAGTAGATACGGGGCTTCTCTATACGCCAAACCAATTCTTGTATAATCAAGAAACGATTATCCAGCAAGTCTTACCAGAATTGAAGAAGGTAAATTATCATTCAGACGCTATTAGAAACACACTTGATATTTCACCAAAAGTGAAGCAAACCGAGCTCTATTTAGAAGAACAGTTTACTAAAACGAAGGAACATCTAGAAGAAAGTCTGAGAAAACTCTTGTCAGCGGATGCTGGTCTAGTGGAAAACAATCAAGTAATGACAGGTTACATCGTAGATAAAATCAAGCGCAACAAGGAAGCCTTGCTTCTTGGTATGAGCTACTTAGAGCGTTGGTATAACTTTAGCTATGGTCAGGTTAATATTAAAGACTTGGTCTTGTATCACCTTGATTTCTTTGGCAAAGGAAATGCATCTCCGTTAGATACTTTGATTGAGTTAGGGAAATCAGGATTTAATAATCTGCTTGCTAAGAACAACGTTGATACTTATGGTATCAGTCTTGCCAGCCATCATGGAACGACAGATTTGTTTAGCACGCTAGAAAATTACCGAAAAGTCTTTTTACCAAACACTAGCAACAATGACTGGTTTAAAAAACAGACCAAAGCTTTCATTGTCGAAGAAAAATCCACTATTGCAGAGGTCAAAACCAAGCAAGAGCAAGCAGGAACTAAGTACTCTATCGGTGTTTATGACCGAATTACTAGTAGTACTTGGAAATACCGCAATATGGTCTTGCCTCTCCTTACTTTGCCAGAAAGATCTGTATTTGTCATCTCAACCTTGTCTAGCCTAGGATTTGGCGCTTACGATCGCTACCGCAACAGTGACTATAAAGCTGGAGATGAACTCAATAAGTTTGTTGAAGATAATGCGCGTGAAACAGCCAAGCGTCAGCGAGATCACTACGATTATTGGTATCGTATTTTAGATAATCAGGGACGTGAAAAACTCTATCGTACGATCCTGCTTTATGATGCCTATAAGTTTGGTGATGATCATACTGAAGGAAAGGCTTCAACAATCGCAGACTTTGAGAATTCAAATCCTGCAATGCAACATTTCTTTGGACCAGTTGGTAACAAGGTGGTTCATAATCATCACGGTGCATACGCAACAGGAGATGGTGTCTATTATATGTCTTACCGTATGTTGGATAAGGATGGCGCTATTACGTATACCCATGAGATGACCCATGATTCAGATCAGGATATCTATCTTGGTGGCTATGGTAGAAGAAGTGGTCTTGGTCCTGAATTCTTTGCTAAAGGCTTATTACAAGCGCCAGATCATCCAAATGATGCAACCATTACCATTAACTCAATCTTGAAACATTCAAAATCAGATAGCATGGAAGGATCCCGTCTACAAGTCTTAGATCCGACGGAACGATTCAAAGATGCATCTGATCTCCAGAAATACGCTCATAATATGTTTGACCTCATCTATCTGTTGGAATATCTTGAAGGGCAATCGATCGTTAAGAAACTGAATGTTTCCCAGAAAATGGAAGCTCTCAGAAAAATCGAGAATCACTATCTAACAGATCCTGCTGATGGCAATGATGTTTATGCTACTAATGTTGTGAAAAATTTGACTGAAGATGAAGCTAAAAAATTGACCAGCTTTGATAGTTTGATTGACAATAACATTCTTTCGGCTCGTGAGTATCAGGCTGGCACTTATGAGAGAAATGGCTACTTTACGATTAAACTCTTTGCACCAATCTTTTCAGCATTGAGCAGTGAGAAAGGAACTCCTGGAGATCTTATGGGGCGTAGGATAGCTTATGAACTCTTAGCTGCTAAAGGATTTAAAGATGGTATGGTCCCATATATTTCCAACCAATATGAAGAAATTGCTAAACAAAATGGTCAGACAATTAACCTCTACGGTAAAAAGCAAGGATTAGTGACAGATAAGCTTGTTTTAGAAAAACTATTTGGTGGCCAGTATTCATCTTGGGCAGCCTTTAAAAAAGCTATGTATCAAGAGCGCGTTGCTCAGTTTGATCGTTTGACTAAAGTTACTTTTAAAGATCCGACGCAATCGTGGATGAGCAATGCCACGAAAACCATTCAAAGAGTAAAAGAGTTGCAAGAACTCATGGACCAAGCTGTTTTACAGGATGCTACAGGTCCTCGTTGGAGTGACTATAACCCAGAAACTGACAGTGCAGTTCATAAACTTAAGAGAGCAGTCTTTAAAGCCTACCTAGACCAAACAAATGATTTTAGAACCTCTATTTTTGCAAATAAAAAGTAATAAATTATAGAAGTTCCTAATCAGGATGAGAGGACTTTACTTCCTGACTGTCAGAACTTGTCGATTTTAACTAGCTTTTTTGTGAAAAATTGTGTAAAATAGAATAGATAAACGAGGGGAAACCTCGGAAAATTTAAAGGAGAATCTATCTAATGGTAAAATTGGTTTTTGCTCGCCACGGTGAGTCTGAATGGAACAAAGCTAACCTTTTCACTGGTTGGGCTGATGTTGATTTGTCTGAAAAAGGTACACAACAAGCGATTGACGCTGGTAAATTGATCAAAGAAGCTGGTATCGAATTTGACCAAGCTTACACTTCAGTGTTGAAACGTGCGATCAAAACAACTAACTTGGCTCTTGAAGCTTCTGACCAATTGTGGGTTCCAGTTGAAAAATCATGGCGTTTGAACGAACGTCACTACGGTGGTTTGACTGGTAAAAACAAAGCTGAAGCTGCTGAACAATTTGGTGATGAGCAAGTTCACATCTGGCGTCGTTCATACGATGTATTGCCTCCAAACATGGACCGTGATGATGAGCATTCAGCTCACACTGATCGTCGTTACGCTTCACTTGACGATTCAGTTATTCCAGATGCTGAAAACTTGAAAGTGACTTTGGAACGTGCCCTTCCATTCTGGGAAGATAAAATCGCTCCAGCTCTTAAAGATGGTAAAAACGTATTCATAGGAGCTCACGGTAACTCAATCCGTGCCCTTGTAAAACACATCAAAGGTTTGTCAGATGACGAAATCATGGACGTGGAAATCCCTAACTTCCCACCATTGGTATTCGAATTTGACGAAAAATTGAACGTAGTTTCTGAATACTACCTTGGAAAATAATTTGTAAAAAGAAAGCCTAGGAATACCTAGGTTTTTCTTTTTATTCTAGTATCCAACTCTTCGAAAAAGCGTTATAATGATAGTAAAGAGTGACTTGTTTGTAAGAAAGAGAGAAGGACGATGGCTTATATTGAAATGAAACACAGCTACAAGCGTTACCAGGTTGGGGATACAGAGATTGTGGCAAATCGCGATGTGAATTTTGAAATTGAAAAAGGGGAGCTGGTCATTATTCTTGGCGCTTCAGGTGCTGGAAAATCAACCGTTCTCAATCTCCTAGGAGGAATGGATACCAATGATGAAGGGGAAATCTGGATTGATGGTGCCAATATTGCAGACTATAGTTCGCACCAACGAACAAACTATCGTCGTGAAGATGTAGGTTTTGTTTTTCAATTTTACAATCTAGTATCCAATCTGACAGCCAAGGAAAATGTGGAGTTGGCATCAGAAATCGTGACAGATGCCTTGGATCCAGAGCAAGTGCTCAAAGACGTAGGTCTGGCTCATAGGCTCAATAACTTTCCAGCCCAGCTTTCTGGAGGGGAGCAACAGCGAGTCTCCATTGCACGCGCGGTAGCTAAAAATCCTAAAATTCTCCTTTGTGATGAACCAACTGGAGCCTTGGATTATCAGACAGGCAAGCAAGTCTTGAAGATTCTCCAAGACATGTCTCGTCAAAAGGGAGCGACGGTAATCATCGTGACTCACAATAGCTCGCTAGCTCCTATCGCAGATCGGGTGATTCACATGCGTGATGCCACTGTTATGAGAGTAACAATCAATGCGCATCCACAGGCTATCGATACATTGGAGTATTAGCATGAAAAAAACATACCGAAAAGACTTGCTCCAGTCGGTGACTGCTTCCAAGGGACGCTTTGCTTCTATCTTGACCTTGATGATGCTGGGTTCTTTAGCCCTAGTTGGCCTCAAAGTGGCCAGTCCAAACATGGAACGTACTGCAGAAGATTATCTCCGTAAAGGAAATACCTTGGATCTGGCCGTGATAGCTGATTATGGCTTGGATAAAAAGGATCAAGACGAACTAAAGACCCTTCAAGGAGTAAGTGTTGAGTTTGGCTATATGGCAGACCTAACCGTTGAAAATAGTGAAGAAGCGGTTCGACTTTATTCCAAGCCGGAGGGAATTTCAACCTTCCAAGTGACAGAAGGGCGACTTCCAGAGGCTGATGGGGAAATTGCCTTAGCTGATTTCTGGAAAGACCGCTATCAGGTTGGGCAGACTATCACCTTTAGCAACACAGAAGAAGGGAAGCCCGTCATAAAATCCCAATCTTTCACCATTACTGGATTTGTTCAGTCGGGTGAAATCCTTTCTAAAGAAGATTTAGGAGGAGCTAGTAGTGGAAATGGAAGCTTGGCTGGCTATGGAGTGATTTTACCCAGTCAGTTTGATTCAGATGTTTATAGCATTGCGCGTGTGCGCTATGACGATTTAAAAAATTTGGATGCCTTTTCATCAGACTATAGAAGCAAACGAGATCAACATCAGGAAGCATTGCAAGACTTGCTAGCTGATAATGGTCAAAAACGATTAGAAAGTATCAAAACAAATGGGCAAAAGAGCTTGGAAGATGGAAAAGAACAGCTCCAAACATCTGAAAGTAACCTTCAAAAAGGCAAGAGTCAGTTAGAACAGGCTGAAAGTCGATTGAAAACTCAAGAAGAACAAGTGACCGCTTTGCCTGAGCCTCAAAAGAGTCAAGCCAAGGAGCAATTGACAAAAGCTAAGAAAGAATTGGCTACAAAAAAAGAAAAAATGGCTCAGACAGAGAGTAATCTAGCCAAGGAAAAAGAGAAGCTTGAACAACACCAGAAAGAGCTTGATGAACTGGCAGAGCCTACTTACCATGTATACAACCGCCAAACCATGCCAGGCGGTCAAGGCTATCTCATGTACAGTAACGCTTCAGCAAGTATTCGTTCTGTCGGGAATATCTTTCCCGTGGTGCTTTTTATGGTTGCTGCAATGCTAACCTTTACAACTATGACTCGCTTTGTGGATGAAGAGCGTACCAATGCTGGTATTTTCAAGGCCCTAGGTTACCGGAATCAAGATATTGTTGCCAAGTTTGTCCTCTATGGTTTTCTTGCAGGAACTGTAGGAACCGTTTTAGGAACACTTTTAGGACATTATCTCCTTGCAGGCGTGATTTCGGATGTTATAACAGCTGGAATGGTCGTTGGGAAAAGTCAGGAGTATTTCTATTGGTCTTATAGCCTTCTGGCCCTGGCCTTAAGTTGGGTATCCAGTGTCTTGCCAGCTTATCTAGTGGCACGGAGGGAATTGCACGATGAAGCAGCCCAACTTTTGCTGCCCAAACCTCCCGTTAAAGGATCAAAGATTTTGCTGGAACGCCTGAGCTTTATTTGGAGTCGTTTGAGCTTCACTCATAAGGTTACGGCGCGAAATATTTTCCGTTATAAGCAACGGATGTTGATGACCATTTTTGGAGTTGCGGGTTCGGTTGCTCTCCTATTTGCAGGTCTTGGCATTCAGTCTTCTGTGGGAGGAGTTGTCGATCGTCAATTTGAACAAATCCAGCAATACCAGATGATTGTAGCGGAAAAGAGCAGTGTAACGGAGAAAGAAAAAGCAGACCTAGAAAGTGCCTTGCAATCTGAGCCTATTCATGCTTACCAAAAAATCTACTCTAAATCCATTGAAAAAGATTTCAAAGGAAAAACAGGACTTCAGACTATCACCATAATGGTCACAAGCCGAGAAAATTTCAAACCCTTTATCGCATTAGAGGAAAATGGCCAAGAGGTGCAGGTCACAGATGGAGCAGTCGTGAGTCAAAAACTAGCTCAACTAGCAGGTGTTACGGTTGGAGATAAGCTGGAGCTTGATGGAAAAGAAATCAGGGTATCGGCTATTTCTGAAAACTATGTTGGACACTTTGTTTATCTCAACCGAAAAACTTATGAACAAGTCTACGGTATCAGTCCGAAAGACAATACCTACCTAGTAAAATTAAAAGAGCCAACACCATCCAATACGGAGAAAGAAGCTGCGGCCTTTATGAAAAAAACTGCTGTTTCTGGGGTGATCCAAAATGCAACAGCTATCCACCTCTTTGAATCTGTAGCCAATTCTCTCAATAAAACCATGGCAATCCTTATCCTTGTTTCCGTCTTGCTAGCCATTGTCATTCTTTACAATCTCACCAATATTAATGTGGCAGAACGTATCCGTGAACTTTCCACTATCAAGGTTCTCGGTTTCCATAATAAAGAAGTGACCCTCTATATCTACCGAGAGACCATGGTGCTGTCTTTTGTGGGGATTGTTCTCGGTTTGGTGGCCGGCTACTATTTACATCAATTTTTGATTCAAATGATCTCACCTGCCACCATACTTTTTTATCCACGAGTCAGCTGGGAAGTCTATGCTCTTCCAATCGTCGCAGTGACTGTGATATTAGCCTTACTGGGTCTCTTTGTCAATCACCACTTGAGAAAGGTGGATATGCTTGAAGCCCTGAAATCAGTAGAGTAAGTCAATTTTTTAAAAAGTAAATCTGTTGACAAAGTCTCTGCTTCTTGGTAGAATAAGAACTGTCGTAAAGACAAATAACTTCTTCTTGGTTGCAGGCATGCCAACCTGTCACTCGGATGAAGCCAAATAAAAAGGAGAAACATCATGGCAATCTCAAAAGAGAAAAAAAATGAAATCATCGCACAATATGCACGTCACGAAGGTGATACAGGTTCAGTAGAGGTTCAAGTTGCTGTCCTTACTTGGGAAATCAACCACCTTAACGAACACATCAAACAACACAAAAAAGACCACGCTACTTACCGTGGATTGATGAAAAAAATCGGTCGCCGTCGTAACTTGCTTGCATACTTGCGTAAAAACGACGTTAACCGTTACCGTGAGTTGATCAACTCTCTAGGACTTCGTCGTTAATTCAAGATACAAAGGCCGTCAAAAGCACAAAGCAAAAATAGGAAAATTGACGAAGAAACTTCAGTTTCTAGGAGATTTTATCTTTTTTGCCAAGTGCTTAGGCCGTGTTCAATTGAGCATATCTTGATAATGAAGCTACTCTAAATTGGGTAGCTTTTTTGTATGGATTTTATCCCAATCTAAAATCAGCTCTCTAATTTTAGAGGGCTTTTTATGTTGTCATCGTACCTCGATATACTCAAGTATAATCTTAGGTTACGGTTCCTAGCACTGTAAGGTAAAATAAACCAGATATTCTCCCTTCGGGGAGATTTTTTGTTTTAAAAAAATTCAAATCATCACTTGACAAGTGAGTATTCACTCACTATAATAGATTTATCTTTAAAAAAGTGAGTGTTCGCTCACCTAGGAGGAAGTAAATGAAAACATTGCTACATTTACAAGATTTACAAAAATCTTTTGGTCAACAACTTGTGTTAAACCACGTTGGTTTTGAATTACAGTCTGGGGAAATCATTGGTCTAATCGGTCCTTCTGGTGCTGGTAAATCAACCATGATTAAAACCATGTTAGGGATGGAAAAGGCAGATAGCGGTATCGCTTTAGTCTTAGACCAGACCATGCCCAACCGTCATATTCTGGGAGATATTGGCTATATGGCCCAGTCAGATGCTCTTTATGAGGCTTTGTCAGGACAAGAAAACTTGGAATTTTTCGGCCAGCTAAAAGGGATTCCTAAAAAAGATTTGACAGCTGAAATTACCCATGTGGCTCAAGTGGTAGACTTGACAGTTCATTTAAATAAGGCCGTGTCTGGTTATTCCGGAGGGATGAAACGACGCTTGTCGCTGGCTATTGCGCTTTTAGGAAACCCTCAACTCTTGATTTTGGACGAACCGACGGTTGGAATCGACCCTTCTCTTCGAAAGAAAATCTGGCGAGAGTTGATGGCGCATAGAGACAAGGGCGTAGGGATTTTGATCACAACTCACGTCATGGATGAGGCAGAGCTGACAGATAAGGTCGGTCTACTATTAGGTGGAAAAATCATAGCCTTTGATACACCATCCAAGCTAAAAGAATCTTATGGTGTTTCAAGTATTGAAGAAGTCTTTTTGAAAGCAGAAGGAGAATGAAATGAGAACAATTGCCATTGCAAAAAAAGTCATCAAAGAATTGCTACGTGACAAACGGACACTGGCCCTAATGTTTGTGGCACCAGTCTTTATTATGTGGCTGATGAACCTCATGTTTTCGGCTAGTACAACGGTGACTGTTAAGCTAGCGATACAAGATGTGCCAAGTAGTTTGGTAAGTAGGATGGATGACTTAGAGCATGTCAGTGTCAAAACATACAAAGACTTGGATCAAGCTAAAGAGGCTTTAAACGATGAAAAAGTAGATGCAGTTATCTCTTATAAGGATGGGGAATATAATGTAGCCTATGCTAATACAGATGCCTCTAAAACTTCGGTGATCCGACAAGTATTACGCACCAGTATTGCCAGTGAAGACACCAATCAATTATTAGCCCGTGTGAAGCAATCCCTTCCGCAATTAGAACTAAAGGTAAAATCTCCTGAAATTAAGGAATCTTATGAATATGGTAACGAGGACACCGGCTTCTTTGCTAAAATGATTCCTGTTTTGCTTGGGTTCGTCGTTTTCTTCTTTGTCTTTTTGATTTCAGGGATGGCACTCTTGAAAGAACGTACTAGCGGAACCCTAGATCGTTTGTTGGCAACCCCAGTTAAACGTTCGGAAATTGTTTACGGCTATATGTTGTCTTACGGCTTTATTGCCATACTGCAGACAGGAGTAGTCGTTCTAGCAGCCATCTGGTTGTTGAAAATTGAAGTTGTCGGAAGTCTGTTAAATGTTATAATAGTTAATGTGGTACTGGCTCTGGTGGCACTAGCCTTCGGAATTCTCTTGTCTACCTTGGCAAAATCAGAATTCCAGATGATGCAATTTATTCCTCTTGTGATTATGCCGCAACTCTTTTTCTCAGGAATCATTCCACTTGATTCAATGGGAGACTGGGCAAAAACGCTAGGGAAATTCTTGCCTTTGACCTACTCAGGTGATGCGATGAGTCAGATTATTCTTTACGGACGTGGACTTGGAGATATTTTACCAAATATTGGTGTTCTACTAGTCTTCCTTGTCGCTTTGACAGTTCTCAATATTGTCGGCTTGCGTCGTTACCGTAAAGTATAAAATGTAAATGTACGAGGATGAAAATGAGTGAGAGTGTTTTTGAGTCGTTTGAAGCTTATCTAAAGGGTGCAGACTATCCCAAGGGAAAGAAAAAAATCATGCAGGCGGCGGTCGATTTGATTTCTACTAAGAGTTACAATGGGACCTCCACCTTACAAATTGCCAAACATGCGGGACTTAGCCAAGCAACGCTCTTCAAGTATTTCAATACCAAAGAAGATTTATTAACGGCTATTTTGCACCCTGTTGTTCCAGGACTTTTCGGTCGTTTTTTTGAAGAACTTTTAGCCTTAGAAACGACTGAAGAAAAGGTGCATTATCTGGTCCAAAATCGTATGGCCTATCTCAAAACGAATCGCGCTTTGATGAAAATTATTCTTCAGGAAATTTTTTCAAATAAGAAACTGAGAAAAGAACAACTTTATATTTGGAATACTCTTCAGGATAAATTATTAGTACTCCATAAGGAATTGATAGCAGATTCACGAGTGAATCCTGAAATCACGGTTCCTCAAATGGTTCGTATTTGTATAGGTCCCTTATTGTCCTACTTTGCCCAACTCTATATCGTTAGCGACAATAGTGACATAAGAGAAGAAGACTTGAATTTGTTGGAAAAACAGATTTTAGGTGGTTTGTGGAAATAAACGCCGACTGAAATGATATTTCTTAAAATAAAATACAAAAAGGACATGTTTCTGACTAAAGCAGATTTATGTCCTTTCTTTTCAGTTATGTACATTGTTTAATTGGTTTTTCTTTGTGATTCTTGGGAAGTAGTTCCTATGAAATCATATTACAGTGGTTATTTTTTGATATAATAATTCTTAAAACTTAGGAGGCAACAGATGATACACAAACATGAAATTCCAATTTTAGAGTTTGCCTGCTATCCTCTGGTAGAGAACTTAGGAATTCCCTTTTTCTTTGAGTATGCCTATTCTTACTTGCAGAGAGGAAGCAATGAAAACTCAAATGGCTTACTAAGAGAATATTTTCCAAAGAAAACAGATTTAGCCGCTATTTCTGATGAGGCTTTGAAAAAGGCCTTATATGACATCAATCACCGACCACGAAAGTGTTTAGCTTACAGAAATGCTTGTGAAGCCCTAGAGGATGAGTTCAAGTAAATGTTGCACTTATTCTTACAATTTATCTTTTACTAAAAATTTTGTACAATCTTCGGCTTACCGCCTAGTCTATAAACGGTTTATCTAGCAAGAATCATGATACTAAGGGCGTAAGAAATCCGTATGAAAATAGGGAAATGACACAGTGTTCGATGAACACAAGGAGTTTCATCTTTTTCACTAGGATTTTAGCCCGGGCTCAAATCAGCTCTCGGACTTCAGAGGGCTTTTTTATTGAGGTTTTATCGGTCACAATTTTGGAGACTACAAAAACCTCAAATGGTATCAGCTAATTACACCATAAGGGTGCGTAGCTACTCGGCTTGAAAAGCCGAGTAGCTGTCTGCAAGCCCCTTCGGAGAGCCCACACTTTACGAAGTAAAGTATAGTATGTTATACTTTACATGGAAGTAGTCACCGAATTCCAGTTAGAAATTACTTTGTAACTACGTTTTGAGGAGGAGTAAAATGCTTTCCTATGTTCGACATTACCCACTAGCGATAGCTAAATTAATGTGTCTGTGCTCTCCTAAAATCTGCTGATTTATTACTGACTAATACAGGAGGTTTTTATGGGACAGACAATCATATCTGCTATTGGTGTTTATATTTCCACCAGTATCGATTATTTAATTATTTTATTTATTTTATTTGCACAGCTATCACAGAATAAACAAAAATGGCATATTTATGCGGGGCAATATCTAGGCACAGGCTTACTTGTAGGGGCGAGTTTAGTTGCTGCTTATGTCGTTAATTTCGTGCCTGAAGAATGGATGGTTGGATTGCTTGGTTTAATCCCTATCTATTTAGGGATTCGCTTTGCAATTGTTGGAGAAGGTGAGGAAGAAGAGGAAGAAGAGGAAGAAATTATTGAAAGATTAGAACAAAGCAAGGCAAATCAACTGTTTTGGACAGTTACATTGCTGACAATTGCGTCTGGCGGAGATAATTTAGGTATCTATATACCTTATTTTGCTTCGTTAGATTGGTCACAGACCCTCGTGGCGTTGCTTGTGTTTGTAATCGGCATAATTATCTTATGCGAGATTAGTCGGGTGTTATCCTCTATTCCGTTAATATTCGAGACAATTGAAAAATACGAGCGAATCATTGTGCCCTTAGTATTCATTCTACTTGGACTATACATCATGTATGAAAATGGCACGATAGAGACTTTTCTGACCGTGTAGATTTTTTTGTTTCACTAGGATTTTATCCCGAGCTCAAATTGGCTCTCTGATTTTCAGAGGGCTTTTTATGTTGTCACCTTACCTCGACATACTCAAGTTTAATCTTCGGTTACGGTTCCTAGCACAATAAAACCAACTATATTCATTTGTTCTCATCTTGTTACGCAGTTGAAAATATGGTATACTTTTTCATGAGAATTTTCTAAATTTTTAAGATTCTATCATAGGAGGTTTGCATGCTTTCCAAATTTTCTGGAAGCCGACAAGACCAGCAATTTGTGTTACTTTTAGTTATTTTGCTAGCTACTTTAGGGATTTCTCTCTTTCTAGCAGTTTCAATGGGATCTGTTGCAATTGATCTAGGAGATACCTATCGGATTATTTTGAGCAGATTAGGATTTCCTCTTGAGATAGGAGAGGTTTCCAAGTCCACTCTTGTCATTGTATGGAACATGAGATTTCCCCGAGTATTGTTAGGTCTGATAGTGGGAGCAGGCCTTTCTATGTGTGGTAGCGTGATGCAGTCCACAGTGAACAATCCCATCGCTGAGCCTTATGTCTTAGGAATATCTGCGGGTGCAACTCTAGGGGCAACTTTGAGCATCATTCTTGGTTTAAAAGTGATGATTAGCCTTGGAGCTTTTCTTGGAGCTATTTTGGCAACAATTTCTGTCCTCATCATTGCCTCTATGCAGGGAAGGATGACGACTTCTAGTCTGATTTTATCAGGAACGGTGGTCAATGCTCTCTTTCTGGCTTTTTCAAACTTTATTATCTCAGTTGGTGCTAATGCGGACAGTGTGATGACCATTAAGTTTTGGACCATGGGCTCGCTTGCTGGGACTACCTGGGCAGACTTGGTCCTGCCAACTATAATAGTAGGAATGGCCTTTCTATTTTTCTCTACTCAGTATCGTGTTTTCAATGCGATGATGATGGGAGATGAGGCTGCTTTAACTTTGGGGATTCCCTTACGCTTTTATTGGTATCTTTATGTGACCATGGTGGCTGTGCTGACAGCAGTCTTAGTGGCAACCTGTGGGATTATTGGATTTGTCGGTCTGATTACTCCACATTTAGCTCGAGGGTTAGTAGGAACGAATTACAAGAGGCTTTTTCCTGTTGCAACCTTGATGGGTTCCCTCTTTGTCATCTGGGCAGACGTACTCTCTCGTGTCATTATTCAAAATGCTGAGCTGCCAATTGGTATTTTCACAGCCTTAGTAGGTGCTCCCTTCTTTATCTACATTGTTGGAGGTAGGCGAAGGGAGGTGAGGGTCTGACATGGACTTGATTTGTCAGGATATCCATTTTGGACTAGGAGAGAAAAAAATCCTCAAAGGAGTCTCTCTTAAGGTTGAGGGGAATCAATTTCACACGATATTAGGACCAAATGGAAGCGGAAAAACCAGCTTGCTTAAACTCCTCTATCGTCAGGAAAAGGCGGACAAAGGCTTGATAAGCCTAGATGGAAAGCCGCTGGATCATTGGTCACTCAAAGAAACAGCCAAGCAAATGGCAGTTGTGACCCAGTTTAACCAACTGCAGTTTGATTGTACAGTTGAAGAAATCGTCTTGCTGGGAAGAACTCCCCACCTCTCTTTTTTACAGAAGGAAAGGGAAAGGGATTTTACTCTCGTTCAAGATGCCCTCGTTAAGGTGGATATGCTCGAGAAGAAAACTCGTCTCTATTCGTCTCTGTCAGGGGGAGAGAAACAGCGAGTTTTGTTAGCCCGCGCCTTGGCGCAAGAACCGACTCTCTTGCTCCTGGACGAACCAACCAATCACTTGGATATCAGGTATCAGCTAGACTTGTTAGCCATTGTGAAAAATCTCAAGGTCAATGTTCTAGCTGTCCTACATGATATTCAACTTGCTTGTCGCTATTCGGATTATCTCTATCTGATGAAAGAGGGAGAAATCCTTTACCAAGGGACTCCAAAGGAGACCATCACCCCTGAGTCATTGCAAACTGTATACGGAGTTCAAAGTCAGGTGACTTGGACCGAGGACCAGCAAGCCATGATTCACTATTTATAAGAATGAAAAGGAAAACAAGATGAAAAAAACACTAAGCATTTTACTCGTAACAGTAGCTACCCTAACCATGGCAGCTTGTGGTAATACTACTACAGAAAAAGCTACCACACAATCTAGCGCAGAAACAAGTCAAAAGGCGAGCACAGAGACGACTTATCCACTAACGGTCAAAACATATGATGCTAAAGGAAATGAAGTCGAACAAGTCTTTGACAAGGCACCTGAAAAAGTTATCACCAACAATCTTTCAACCACTGAAATCTTATTGGAGTTGGGGTTGAAGGATAAAATTGCTGGCATGCTTAACCCTGATAATGCTGTGATGGACAAATACAAGGACGCGATTGCGACGATTCCTCAAATTGGGGATAAAAAAACAGTCTCACAAGAGACAGTCCTTTCTTATGAGCCAGACGCTGTGATGGGTCGAAACATGATGTTTTCTGAAAAATCCTTGGGAACAGTTAGTACTTGGAATGAAAACAAAATCCCAGTTTATACTCAAAAAGCTTCTCTCTCAACAATTCAGCAAGATTTGGGGAATATCGTAGAAGATGTCAAAAATCTTGGAATGATTTTTAATGTTCAGGACAAGGCCAATGAATACGCAGCCCAATTACAAACTAAAATTGACGCTGTTAAGAAAGCAAATCCAGCAAGCCAAGGTGAAAAGAAAAAGGCTTTGATTATGGTTGCTTATAATGATGAAACCTTCGGTGCCTACAAGTCTGCTTTGCAAGAGAGCTTGTTGAACCAACTTGGTTATACAAACGTTGCTACGGGGACATCAGGCTTGACCTTGGAAAATCTCGTGTCAATGGATCCTCAATTGATTATCTATGTAACCAGCGACCGCAATAAAAAATTGGATGAAAAAGCAGTAGAGTTGATGAAGGCAAATGCTGTTTTGGAAAGCGTTCCTGCTATTAAGAATCAAAAAATCATGACCATCTCTTACGATGAGTTGATGGATTATGGTCCAGCAGTGATTGATTCCCTTGAGAAAATCAATGACTTTATCAATAAATAATGAGTTTGATTGGGAAGGAATTCAAGTCAGAATCAGCCTTCCCTCTAACTACGACCCCAATCAAACCTATCCGGCTATTTTATTGAATGATGGAAACTTGGATTTCTTATCGTCCCTTTCCGAATCTGTGATTTTAGTGGGCTTGACCTCTAAAAATCGCCTAGATGACTACACTCCCTGGAAGGCAGCTGCTCTGAGAGATGGAGTTCCAGATTTTGGAGGTCAGGCCAAGGTCTATCATGATCATTTGTTTGGAGGTATTTTAGACAAGTTGCAGTCACTTTATCGCCTGGACGAAACTCGCCTTGCTTATGGAGGCTACTCACTCGGTGGTTTGGCGGCAGTTTACAGTCTTTTCGGCTTTGACAAGGTTTCCTGTGTCTTTTCCATTTGTGGTTCCTTTTGGTATCCTGATTTTGTGACTTACTGCAAGGCAGAGACAGTGAAAAATCTAGACTGTTTGCTGTATTTACAGAACGGTCAAACAGAAGGAGTCAATCATAGCAATCGCTTGGCTCAAGCACCAGTCTATGCTGAGCAAATCCATACCAGTCTTCAGAAATGCTATCCGAACGGTCAGTTTGTCTTTGACCCTTATGGGCACCATGAACAAGTAGCTGAACGATTTCTAGCTTTTTCCAGCTGGTTGGCCCAAAAATGGAAAATCGAATAAAAGATTTATCCCTTGGCTTTTGCCAAGGGATTGTTGTATTTATTTAACCAAGTTTTTCTCTTTTCTTATCTGGATTCCAGATAAAGCTTGCGATAAAGCTAAAGATAATAGTTAGGATAGCGAGGATAATGGCAAGGATGAGGGCAGGGATGCGGATAAACCACCAGAGTGGGTTTGGTTTTTTATCATTGTGCCATTGTTTCGTTTCTTGGTCCAGACGTTGGAATTCTGTTTGGATACGATTGGCGACTGTTTCAATGCCTTCATCATTCATTTTCTTGATATCTGAGATATCGATTGGATTTCCAAAGTTCATATCGACACGTTCACGGCTAACTAAGCCCTTCAAAGTCATGGGACCTGTGTAGGTAACCGGCATGATACGTACCTTGGCCATTTTGGCAATCAGAGCTACGCCCCCCTTGACATCGTTTGAGTGACGGCTCCCACTTGGAAACATGATGAGAGAGCGATCACTTTTTTTGAGAACATTGATAGGATATTTGATGGCAGAAGCGCTAGGATTTTCCCGGTCGATAGGAAAGGCGCCACACATACGGATCCACCAGCCAAAGATACGGTTAGTAAAGAGTTCTTTTTTTGCCATAAAGATAAATTGTTTTGGCTTGGTCGCAAAGGCCATGTAAACAGGATCCCACCAGGTGCGGTGAGGGGCAACTAGAATATAATTTTCATCTTGATTAGGAATTTTATCAGTATTATGATAGTGGGCATTGCCATTGATGGACCATAGGAGCAATACAACCAATCCACGTAAATAAGTATAAAACATGCGATCTCCTTCGATTATTTTCTTGTTATTATTATACCTTATCAAAGGAGGGCTGGCAAACTTTTCCCTTGACTAGGTGCATATTTGGGGTGAGATTAGAATTCTGTTAAAAAAAATGATATGATAGAATTTATGGATAAAAATAAGATTATGGGATTAACCCAAAGAGAAGTCAAGGAAAGACAGACTAAGGGCTTGGTCAATGATTTTACTGCTTCGGCCAGTACCAGCACTTGGCAAATCGTTAAACGAAATGTCTTTACCCTTTTTAACGCTTTGAACTTTGCCATTGCTTTGGCCCTTACCTTTGTGCAGGCTTGGAGCAATTTGGTCTTTTTTGCTGTTATCTGCTTTAACGCTTTTTCTGGAATTGTGACCGAGCTGCGGGCTAAACACATGGTGGACAAGCTCAATCTCATGACCAAGGAAAAGGTCAAAACTATTCGTGATGGCCAAGAAGTGGCTCTGAATCCGGAAGAATTGGTGCTAGGAGATGTCATTCGTCTGTCTGCTGGAGAGCAGATTCCCAGTGATGCCTTGGTTCTGGAAGGTTTCGCAGAAGTCAATGAAGCCATGTTAACGGGGGAAAGTGATTTGGTGCAAAAGGAAGTTGACGCCTTGCTTTTGTCTGGAAGTTTCTTAGCCAGTGGGTCAGTTTTGGCTCAAGTTCATCATGTAGGTGCAGACAACTATGCTGCCAAACTTATGCTGGAAGCCAAGACCGTTAAACCTATTAACTCCCGTATCATGAAATCGCTGGACAAGCTAGCTGGTTTTACTGGGAAGATTATCATTCCTTTTGGTCTGGCTCTCTTGCTAGAAGCTTTGCTTTTAAAAGGATTACCTCTAAAGTCATCCGTTGTAAATTCGTCGACAGCCCTTCTAGGAATGTTGCCCAAGGGAATCGCCCTTTTGACTATTACTTCGCTCTTGACTGCAGTTATCAAGCTAGGTTTGAAAAAGGTCTTGGTGCAGGAGATGTACTCTGTTGAGACCTTGGCGCGCGTGGACATGCTCTGTTTGGACAAGACAGGCACCATCACCCAAGGAAAGATGCAGGTGGAGGCTGTTCTTCCTTTGACCGAAGAGTATGGAGAGTCAGCGCTTGCTAGCATCTTGGCTAGCTATATGGCCCATAGTGAGGATAAAAATCCAACTGCCCAAGCTATTCGCCAGCGATTCCAAGGCCAAGTAGCCTATCCTATGCTCTCTAATCTTCCCTTCTCCAGCGATCGCAAGTGGGGAGCCATGGAGTTAGAAGGTTTGGGAACAGTTTTCTTAGGGGCGCCTGAGATGTTGCTGGACTCTGAAGTCCTAGAAGCCAGGGAGGCCTTGGAGAGAGGGTCACGTGTCTTGGTCTTAGCTCTCAGTCAGGAGAAATTAGACCATCACAAACCACAGAAACCATCTGATATTCAGGCTCTAGCCTTGCTAGAAATCTTGGACCCCATTCGGGAGGGAGCAGCAGAGACGCTGGACTATCTCCGTTCTCAAGAAGTGGGACTCAAAATCATTTCTGGTGACAATCCAGTTACGGTATCCAGCATTGCTCAGAAGGCTGGTTTTGCGGACTATCACAGCTATGTAGATTGCTCGAAAATGACGGATGAGGAATTGATTGCTATGGCGGAGGAGACCGCTATTTTCGGTCGTGTTTCCCCTCATCAAAAGAAACTCATCATCCAAACACTGAAAAAAGCGGGGCATACAACAGCTATGACAGGGGATGGGGTTAATGATATCTTGGCTCTTCGTGAGGCGGATTGTTCCATCGTAATGGCGGAAGGGGATCCAGCGACTCGTCAGATTGCCAATCTGGTTCTCTTGAACTCAGACTTTAATGATGTTCCTGAGATTCTCTTTGAAGGTCGTCGTGTGGTCAATAACATTGCCCACATCGCCCCGATTTTCTTGATAAAGACCATCTACTCATTCTTGCTCGCAGTCATCTGTATTGCCAGTGCTCTTTTAGGTCGGTCTGAGTGGATCTTGATTTTCCCCTTCATTCCGATCCAGATTACCATGATTGACCAGTTCGTGGAAGGTTTCCCACCATTCGTTCTGACTTTTGAGCGAAATATCAAACCTGTCGAGCCAAACTTCCTCAGAAGATCCATGCTTCGTGCTATACCAAGTGCTCTCATGGTTGTGTTCAGCGTTCTTTTTGTGAAAATATTTGGAAGTAGCCAAGGTTGGTCTGAGTTAGAAATTTCAACTCTACTCTATTATCTGCTTGGGTCTATTGGTTTCTTATCCGTATTTAGAGCCTGCATGCCATTTACCCTATGGCGTGTCCTCTTGATTGTTTGGTCAGTAGGAGGCTTCCTAGCCACAGCTCTCTTCCCAAGAATTCAAAAACTGCTTGAAATTTCAACCTTAACAGGACAAACATTACCTGTTTATGGTGTCATGATGTTGGTCTTTACCGTGATATTTATCTTAACCAGTCGTTACCAAGCGAAAAAATAAAGAAAGGCTGCAATCTGTGGATTGCGGTCTTTTTAGGTAAAAGATTGCCAGCTGAAATGTGGTATAATAAGAGGTAATAGAGTTTGGAAAGTGAGAGAAGATGATTTCAAAGAGATTAGAATTAGTGGCTTCCTTTGTGCCACAGGGAGCCATTTTGCTAGATGTGGGAAGTGACCATGCTTATCTGCCTATCGACTTGGTCGAAAGAGGACAAATCAAAAGTGCTATTGCGGGTGAGGTCGTAGAAGGTCCCTACCAGTCCGCGGTCAAAAATGTTGAGGCTAACGGCCTAAAGGAGAAAATCCAGGTTCGTTTAGCAAATGGCTTGGCAGCCTTTGAAGAGGCAGACCAAGTGTCTGTCATTACCATTGCTGGTATGGGTGGTCGTTTGATTGCTAGGATTTTAGAAGAAGGCTTGGACAAGTTAGCTAATGTAGAACGATTGATCCTCCAGCCCAATAATCGTGAAGACGACTTGCGTATCTGGCTACAAGAAAACGGATTTCAGATTGTAGCTGAAAGCATCTTAGAAGAAGCTGGCAAGTTTTACGAGATTTTGGTGGTGGAAGCAGGACAAATGAAGCTATCAGCCAGTGATGTTCGCTTTGGCCCTTTCTTGTACAAAGAGGTCAGTCCAGTCTTTGTCCAAAAATGGCAAAAAGAAGCTGATAAGTTAGAGTTTGCCCTTAATCAAATCCCAGAAAAAAATATAGAGGAACGTCAAATTCTAGTAGATAAAATTCAAGCCATCAAGGAGGTTCTCCATGCTAGCAAGTGAAGTAATTAACGCATATGAAGCCTTTTGTCCTCAGGAATTTTCAATGGAGGGAGACAGTCGTGGTCTACAAATTGGAACTTTGGACAAGGATATCCAAAGGGTCATGGTGGCTCTGGATATTCGTGAAGAAACGGTGGCTGAAGCCATTGAAAAGGGTGTTGACTTGATTATTGTTAAGCACGCGCCTATTTTCCGTCCCATCAAGGACTTGGTCGCTAGCCGTCCGCAAAATCAGATTTACATTGATCTCATCAAGCATGACATTGCAGTTTATGTCAGCCATACCAATATCGACATTGTCGAGAATGGCCTCAATGACTGGTTCTGCCAGATGCTAGGCATTGAGGAGACGACTTATCTTCAGGAAACAGGCCCAGAACGTGGGATTGGACGTATTGGGAATGTTCAGCCTCAGACTTTTGGAGCATTGGCTCAGCATGTCAAGCAAGTCTTTGGTCTAGATAGTCTTCGAATGGTGCATTATCAAGAGAGTGATTTGAAGAAGGAAATTTCAAAAGTGGCCATCTGTGGTGGTAGCGGGCAGTCTTTCTATAAGGATGCTTTAGCTAAAGGAGCGGATGTCTATATCACTGGTGATATTTACTACCACACTGCCCAGGATATGTTGTCTGATGGGTTACTGGCATTGGACCCAGGTCACTATATTGAAGTGCTGTTTGTGGAAAAAATCGCAGCACTCCTTAGTCAATGGAAAGAGGAAAAAGACTGGGATATTGATATTTTACCTAGTAAAGCATCGACCAATCCTTTCCACCATATCTAGTTAGAAAGTGAAAACAATGAAAAAAGTTGCCATTATCGGAGCAGGGATTGTAGGGGCAACTGCTTCCTACTACCTCTCCAAAGAAGCAGATTTAGAGGTGACCGTTTTTGACCATGGACAAGGTCAGGCTACCAAGGCCGCAGCAGGAATTATCAGTCCTTGGTTTTCCAAACGCCGCAATAAGGCCTGGTATAAGATGGCACGCTTGGGGGCTGATTTTTATGTGGATTTGTTGACTGATTTAGAGAAATCAGGGCAGGAAGTTGACTTTTACCAGCGTTCGGGAGTTTTTCTCTTAAAGAAGGACGAATCCAAGCTAGAAGAACTCTATAAACTAGCTTTGAATCGCAGGGAAGAATCTCCCTTGATAGGCCAGTTAGCCATTTTAGACCAAGCGTCTGCAAATGAGTTTTTTCCTGGTCTGCAAGCATTTGACCGCCTGCTCTATGCTTCTGGTGGAGCGAGAGTAGATGGTCAACTCTTAGTGACTCGTTTGCTAGAAGCTAGTCAGGTCAAACTGGTCAAAGAAAAAGTAACTCTGACACCTTTAGCATCAGGTTACCAGATTGACGAAGAGGTATTTGATCAGGTTATTTTGGCGACGGGAGCTTGGTTGGGACATCTGTTAGAGCCTTTAGGTTATGAAGTAGATATTCGTCCCCAAAAAGGACAACTCCGAGATTATCAACTTGCCCAAGACATGGAAGCTTATCCTGTTGTTATGCCAGAAGGGGAGTGGGATTTGATTCCTTTTGCAGGTGGGAAATTATCCCTAGGCGCTACTCATGAAAATGACATGGGATTTGATTTGACGGTAGATGAAACCTTACTCCAACAAATGGAGGAGGCAGCCTTGCCTCACTATCCAGTTTTAGCTAGAGCGACTTCAAGAGCTGAGCGTGTGGGAATCCGTGCCTATACCAGTGATTTCTCTCCTTTCTTTGGGCAGGTACCAGAATTGGCAGGTGTCTATGCTGCTAGTGGACTAGGTTCATCAGGCCTCACAACTGGTCCTATCATTGGTTACCATCTAGCTCAACTGATCCAAGACAAGGAGTTGACCTTGGACCCTCTAAACTACCCAATTGAAAACTATGTCAAACGAGTAAAAAGCGAGTAAGAATTTTACTTAAATTTTAGCCTCCCCTCTAGGATGGCAAATGACATTCCCTATCAAAAATGGTAAAATAAGAAAAAATAATCCGAGAATCGAGGAAAAAAGATGCAAGAAAAGATTTTGGTAACGGGTGGAGCAGGTTTTATCGGAACCCACACAGTTATTGAGTTAATCCAAGCAGGTCATCAGGTTGTTGTGGTGGATAACCTTGTTAATAGTAACAGAAAAAGTTTAGAAGTTGTTGAGAGAATTACAGGAGTTGAAGTGCCTTTCTATGAGGCAGATATCCGTGATACAGATACTCTTCGTGACATTTTCAAACAAGAAGAACCAACTGGTGTCATTCACTTTGCTGGCTTGAAGGCTGTTGGCGAATCAACACGTATCCCTCTTGCCTACTATGACAACAATATTGCTGGAACTGTTAGTCTTTTGAAGGTCATGGAAGAAAACAACTGCAAAAACATCATTTTCAGCTCTTCTGCGACAGTTTACGGAGATCCTCATACAGTGCCCATCTTGGAAGATTTCCCACTTTCAGTGACCAACCCATATGGCCGCACTAAGCTTATGCTTGAGGAAATTTTGACGGATATTTACAAGGCAGACTCAGAATGGAATGTGGTCTTACTTCGTTATTTCAACCCAATCGGAGCTCATGAAAGTGGAGACCTAGGAGAAAATCCAAACGGTATTCCAAACAATCTCTTGCCATATGTGACTCAAGTAGCCGTTGGAAAATTAGAGCAAGTGCAAGTATTTGGAGACGATTACGATACGGAAGACGGAACTGGTGTTCGTGACTATATCCACGTTGTCGATTTGGCTAAAGGTCACGTCGCAGCTCTGAAAAAAATCCAAAAAGGTTCAGGCCTAAACGTTTATAACCTTGGAACAGGTAAAGGCTACTCAGTTCTTGAAATTATCCAAAATATGGAAAAAGCAGTGGGACGCCCAATTCCTTACCGCATCGTAGATCGTCGCCCAGGGGATATCGCAGCCTGCTATTCAGATCCTGCAAAAGCCAAAGCAGAACTAGGCTGGGAAGCAGAGTTAGGCATCACCCAAATGTGTGAAGACGCATGGCGTTGGCAAAGCAAGCATCCAAATGGATTTGAAGACTAAGATGGTGATGTCAATCATTGTCCCCTGTTTAAACGAAGAGGAAGTACTTCCTCTTTTTTATCAGGCTTTGGAAGCTTTACTTCCAGATTTGGAAACAGAAATCGAGTATGTCTTTGTCGATGATGGATCGAGTGATGGGACTTTGGAACTCTTAAAGGCCTATCGGGAGAAAAATCCGGCAGTTCATTATATTTCTTTCTCGCGAAATTTTGGCAAAGAAGCAGCCCTCTATGCAGGCTTGCAATATGCGACAGGAGATCTAGTGGTGGTGATGGATGCAGACCTCCAAGATCCTCCTAGTATGTTGCTAGAGATGAAAAACTTACTAGACCAGAATATGGATTTGGACTGTGTTGGAACACGGAGAACTAGTCGGGAGGGAGAACCCTTCTTTCGCAGTTTTTGTGCTAATCTATTTTACGGCTTCATGAAAAAAATTAGTCCAGTAGCCCTGCCGTCAGGTGTCCGTGATTTTCGCATGATGAGAAGATCTGTAGTAGATTCCATTTTAAGCTTGACTGAGTCCAATCGTTTTTCTAAAGGACTTTTTGCCTGGGTCGGTTTTAAAACCCACTATCTGGACTATCCAAATGTCGAAAGACAGGCTGGCAAGACCAGTTGGAGTTTTAGGCAACTCTTTTTCTACTCTATTGAAGGGATTGTTAACTTTTCAGATTTTCCCTTGATTATAGCCTTTGTGGCAGGTCTCCTATCTTGTTTTATTTCTCTACTAATGACCTTTTTTGTTGTGGTTCGGACTCTTATTTTGGGCAATCCGACGTCAGGTTGGACCTCTCTGATGGCTGTTATTCTCTTCCTTGGTGGGATTCAACTCTTGACCATTGGGATTCTCGGCAAGTACATCAGTAAGATTTATCTAGAGACCAAAAAAAGACCACTTTATCTTATCAAAGAAAAAAGTGTTCTTCCTGATTTTACAGAAAAAAATAAAGAGAAAAGACTATAATTTTGCATGGAAATATGCTAAACTAGAAGGAGTGGAACGTTCTTGTCGATATTAGAGTTGATCTTTAATCAAGGCACGTGTCGGACAGTTTCTAACAGCTTCTACGACGTCCTGACTAGGAGAAATTTCTTTTTCTAGTTGATCAGGATCATCGTAAAAACGCACGATTCCATTATCGTGGTAATCAAATAATTCAGAATAAGTTTGGCAAAGCCCACAGGCAATGCAGCGTTCAGGTATAAGTGTGATTTTCATATTTATATTGTAATAAGAAAAGTAAAAAAAAACAAGGAGTAAGGTATGGCAAAAGAACCGTGGCAAGAAGATATTTATGAGAATCAGGAAGAACAGACGAGAAAGGAACGACATCAACGTAATCAAAAAGGTACAGGCGTTGTTGCAAATCGTGTTTTGACGATTCTAGCTAGTCTCTTTTTCGTGATTGTTGTGGCAATGATTATAGTATTGATTTATCTTTCAAGTGGTGGGAGTAATCGTACAGCAGCCTTGAAAGATTTTTATGATTCATCTGCCCCTGCTTCAACTTCTGTAACAGAAGAATCGTCTTCTTCATCTAGCAAGACTGAAGAAGCAACTTCTACAGCGAGCTCCTCTAGTGAGAGTCATTCTGAAGAACATGCTGCTAGTGAAGGAACAATTACAGTTCAGGCTGGTGAGGGTGAAGCTGTCTTGGCGCAACGTGCAGGTATTTCAATTGCTCAATTAGAAGCATTAAATCCTGGACATATGGCTACAGGATCTTGGTTTGCAAATCCTGGAGATGTGATTAAGACTAGATAGGAGTCATAAATGAAGACGATTCAAATTGCTATCGATGGTCCAGCTTCAAGCGGTAAGAGTACGGTTGCTAAGATTATTGCTAAAGATTTTGGGTATACCTATCTAGATACAGGTGCCATGTATCGTGCGGCGACCTATATGGCTCTGAAACACCAGTTAGGAGTGGAAGAGATTGAGGAACTTTTAGCCTTATTGGACCAGCATCCAATCAGCTTTGGGCGTTCAGAAACTGGAGAACAGCTTGTCTTTGTAGGAGATGTGGATATTACCCATCCTATTCGTGAAAATCAAGTGACCAATCATGTTTCTGCTATTGCAGCAATTCCTGAAGTACGTGAGAAACTAGTTTCTCTCCAACAAGAGATTGCCCAGCAAGGTGGGATTGTCATGGATGGTCGCGATATTGGAACTGTTGTATTGCCACAAGCAGAATTGAAAATTTTCTTAGTAGCTTCTGTTGATGAAAGAGCAGAGCGTCGTTACAAGGAAAATATTGCCAAGGGAATTGAAACAGACCTAGAAACCCTAAAAGAGGAAATTGCTGCGCGTGACTACAAGGATAGCCATCGTGAGACCTCGCCTCTCAAACAAGCAGAGGATGCAGTTTACCTTGATACAACTGGACTAAGTATTCAAGAAGTAGTTAAAAAAATTGAATCAGAAGCAAAAGAACGCATGTCCTAGGGACAGGAGAAGCAGGCTAAAGCTAGCCTGCTTCTTTTCTATCAAACTGAACGCATTCCAAACCAGTCTTTTTTTGAGTTTTTTGATAAAATAGTACTATCAGTGAAAAGGATGGAAGCATGACTAAGAAAATCGTAGCTATTTGGGCCCAGGATGAAGAGGGTGTGATTGGTAAGGACAATCGTCTGCCTTGGCATTTACCAGCAGAACTGCAACACTTCAAAGAAACAACTCTGAATCATGCTATCTTGATGGGGCGTGTGACCTTTGATGGAATGGGGCGTCGCTTGCTTCCTAAACGGGAGACCTTGATTTTGACGCGTAATTCTGAAGAAAAGATAGACGGGGTTGCTACTTTTTATGATGTTCAGTCTGTCTTGGACTGGTATCAGGCTCAAGATAAGAATCTTTATATTATAGGTGGAAAGCAAATTTTTCAAGCTTTTGAACCCTACCTTGACGAAGTGATTGTGACTCACATTCATGCTCGGGTGGAAGGAGATACCTATTTCCCTGAAGAGTTTGACCTGTCTATTTTTGAGACGGTTTCAAGCAAATCCTATACCAAAGATGAGAAAAATCCTTATGATTTTACCATCCAATACCGCAAGAGAAAGGAAGTCTAATGGAACGTAGTATATTTGGTTTTTTCACAGCCATGCTGTGTTTGGTCTGCTTGCTTGCAGGGGCACAGGCTTTTCGTAAAAAGCGCTATGGACTTTCTGTCCTGCTCTGGTTAAATGCCTTTACCAATTTGGTCAATAGTATCCATGCTTTTTACATGACCTTATTTTAGATAGAATGACAGTATAGAATAGAACGGAAGGAAATCATGCCTACAACTAGGAATAATGATATGATGGTTTATTGCTCATTTTGTGGCAAAAGCCAAGAAGAAGTACAAAAAATAATCGCTGGTAACAACGCCTTTATCTGTAATGAATGTGTGGAGTTGGCTCAGGAAATCATTCGAGAGGAGTTGGCGGAAGAAGTCTTGGCAGACTTGTCTGAAGTTCCAAAACCAATCGAACTCCTCCATATCTTGAACCACTATGTAATCGGTCAAGATCGTGCCAAACGTGCTTTAGCAGTAGCAGTATACAACCACTACAAACGCATTAATTTCCACGATACGCGTGAAGAGTCAGAAGATGTGGATTTGCAGAAATCAAATATCTTGATGATTGGCCCAACTGGTTCAGGGAAAACTTTCCTTGCTCAGACCTTGGCTAAGAGCTTGAATGTACCTTTTGCGATCGCAGATGCGACAGCTCTTACTGAGGCTGGTTATGTGGGTGAGGACGTGGAAAATATCCTCCTCAAACTCCTACAGGCTGCTGACTTTAACATCGAGCGTGCAGAGCGTGGGATTATCTATGTGGATGAAATTGATAAGATTGCCAAGAAGAGTGAGAACGTGTCTATCACACGTGATGTTTCTGGTGAAGGGGTGCAACAAGCCCTTCTCAAGATTATCGAGGGAACTGTTGCCAGCGTACCGCCTCAAGGTGGACGCAAACATCCGCAACAAGAGATGATTCAAGTGGATACCAAAAATATCCTCTTCATCGTGGGTGGTGCCTTTGATGGCATTGAAGAAATTGTTAAACAACGTCTGGGTGAAAAAGTCATCGGATTTGGTCAAAACAATAAGGCGATTGATGAAAACAGCTCTTATATGCAAGAAATCATCGCAGAAGATATTCAAAAATTTGGTATTATCCCTGAGTTGATTGGACGCTTGCCTGTTTTTGCTGCTCTTGAACAGTTGACAGTAGATGATTTGGTTCGTATCTTGAAGGAACCAAGAAATGCTTTGGTGAAACAGTACCAAACCTTGTTATCTTATGATGATGTCGAGTTGGAATTTGACGACGAAGCCCTTCAAGAGATTGCAAATAAGGCCATCGAACGCAAAACTGGTGCGCGTGGTCTTCGCTCGATCATCGAAGAAACCATGCTAGACGTCATGTTTGAAGTACCGAGTCAGGAAAATGTGAAATTGGTTCGCATCACAAAAGAAGCTGTCGATGGAACGGATAAACCAATCCTAGAAACAGCCTAGAGGTGACTATGGAACTTAATACACACAATGCAGAAATCTTGCTCAGTGCGGCGAATAAATCTCACTACCCACAGGATGAACTGCCAGAGATTGCCCTAGTAGGGCGTTCAAATGTTGGCAAATCTAGCTTTATCAACACAATGTTGAATCGTAAGAATCTAGCCCGAACATCAGGTAAACCTGGTAAAACCCAGCTTCTCAACTTCTTTAATATCGATGACAAGATGCGCTTTGTGGACGTGCCTGGTTATGGCTATGCCCGTGTTTCCAAAAAGGAACGTGAAAAGTGGGGGCGCATGATTGAGGAGTACCTAACAACTCGGGAAAATCTCCGTGCTGTGGTCAGTTTGGTGGACCTTCGTCATGATCCGTCAGCAGATGATGTACAGATGTATGAATTTCTCAAGTATTATGAGATTCCGGTCATCATCGTTGCGACTAAGGCAGACAAGATTCCACGTGGTAAATGGAACAAGCACGAATCAGCAATTAAAAAGAAATTAAACTTTGACCCAAGTGACGACTTCATCCTCTTTTCATCTGTCAGCAAGGCAGGGATGGATGAGGCTTGGGATGCAATCTTAGAAAAATTATGAGGTAAAGAAATGGCAAAAACAATTCATACAGACAAATCTCCAAAGGCTATCGGACCCTATGTTCAAGGAAAAATCGTTGGCAATCTTTTGTTTGCTAGTGGTCAAGTTCCTCTCTCTCCTGAAACTGGGGAAATCGTTGGAGAAACCATTCAAGAACAGACAGAACAAGTCTTGAAAAACATCGGTGCTATTTTGGCAGAAGCAGGAACAGATTTTGACCATGTTGTCAAAACAACTTGCTTCTTAAGCGATATGAACGACTTTGTTCCTTTTAACGAGGTTTACCAAACGGCCTTTAAAGAGGAGTTTCCAGCTCGTTCAGCTGTGGAGGTAGCTCGTCTTCCTCGTGATGTAAAAGTCGAAATCGAAGTCATCGCAGAGATTGGATAAGCTAGTTGAAGTTTGGTTCGGCCAAACTTCTTTTGATATAAGGAGAAAAAGATGACAAAGAAACAACTTCACTTGGTGATTGTGACAGGAATGAGTGGTGCAGGGAAAACAGTTGCCATTCAGTCCTTCGAGGATCTAGGTTATTTTACTATTGATAATATGCCACCGGCCCTCTTACCCAAATTTTTGCAGTTGGTGGAAACAAAGGAAGACGATCATAAGTTGGCCTTGGTGGTGGATATGCGTAGCCGTTCTTTCTTCTCAGAGATTTCAGCTGTTTTGGATGAGTTGGAAAATCAAGATGATTTGGATTTTAAAATCCTCTTTTTGGATGCAGCTGATAAGGAATTGGTCGCGCGTTACAAGGAAACCAGACGGAGTCACCCATTAGCTGCAGATGGACGGATTTTGGATGGTATCAAACTGGAACGTGAGCTCTTGGCGCCTTTAAAAAATATGAGTCAAAATGTGGTGGATACGACTGAACTTACTCCGCGTGAGCTGCGTAAAACCATTGCAGAGCAGTTTTCAGATCAAGAACAAGCCCAGTCTTTCCGTATCGAAGTCATGTCTTTTGGCTTTAAATATGGAATCCCGATTGATGCGGACCTGGTCTTTGATGTCCGTTTCTTGCCAAATCCCTACTACCTACCAGAACTGAGAAACCAAACTGGTGTGGATGAGCCAGTGTACGACTATGTCATGAACCATCCTGAGTCAGAAGATTTTTATCAACATTTATTGGCCTTGATTGAGCCGATTTTGCCAAGTTACCAAAAGGAAGGGAAGTCTGTTTTGACCATTGCCATGGGCTGTACAGGAGGACAACACCGTAGTGTGGCCTTTGCTAAACGCTTGGCGCAGGACTTATCCAAGACTTGGCCTGTCAATGAAGGGCATCGCGACAAAGACCGAAGAAAGGAAACGGTAAACCGTTCATGAGAAAACCAAAGATAACGGTGATTGGTGGAGGGACTGGAATCCCCGTCATTCTAAAAAGTCTGCGAGAAAAAGATGTGGAAATCGCTGCTATTGTAACGGTGGCAGATGATGGCGGTTCATCAGGTGAACTCCGAAAAAATATGCAACAATTGACACCGCCAGGTGATCTCCGCAATGTCCTTGTAGCCATGTCAGATATGCCAAAATTTTATGAAAAGGTCTTTCAGTATCGCTTCTCTGAGGATGCGGGAGCCTTTGCTGGCCATCCATTGGGCAATCTCATTATTGCAGGTCTGTCAGAAATGCAGGGTTCGACCTATAATGCCATGCAGTTGCTGAGCAAATTTTTCCATACCACTGGAAAGATTTATCCTTCCAGTGACCATCCTTTGACCCTGCATGCAGTCTTCCAGGATGGGACAGAAGTAGCTGGAGAGAGTCATATAGCGGACCATCCAGGCATGATTGACCATGTCTATGTGACCAATACCCTCAACGATGATACGCCTCTGGCCAGTCGTCGAGTAGTGCAGACCATTCTTGAAAGTGACATGATTGTCCTCGGACCTGGTTCCCTCTTTACCTCGATTTTGCCCAATATCGTGATTAAGGAAATCGGGCAGGCGCTTTTGGAAACCAAGGCAGAAATCGCCTATGTCTGTAATATCATGACCCAACGTGGGGAGACGGAACACTTTACAGATAGTGACCACGTGGAGGTCTTGCATCGCCACCTTGGCCGACCTTTTATCGATACTGTCTTGGTGAATATCGAAAAAGTGCCTCAGGAATACATGAATTCCAACCGTTTTGATGAATATTTGGTGCAGGTGGAACATGATTTTGCTGATCTTAGTAAGCAAGTTCCGCGCGTGATTTCATCTAACTTCCTTCGTCTGGAAAATGGAGGTGCCTTTCACGATGGGGATTTGATTGTGGACGAATTGATGCGCATTATACAGGTGAGAAAATGAGTTTCACAGTAGCAGTAAAAGAAGAAATCCTAGGTCAGCACCATCTGAGCCGGCATGAATTGTCTGCCATTATCAAGATGTCTGGAAGTATCGGTCTCTCGACTTCGGGTCTGACCTTGTCTGTCGTGACAGAAAATGCCAAACTGGCCCGTCACCTTTATGAGTCCTTCCTCCATTTCTACGAAATCAAATCGGAAATCCGACACCACCAACGGAGCAATCTTCGTAAGAATCGGGTCTATACCGTTTTTACAGATGAAAAGGTGCAGGACCTTCTGAGTGATTTGCACTTGGCAGACTCCTTTTTTGGCCTAGAAACGGGTATTGATGGGGCGATTTTATCGGATGAGGAAGCAGGTCGTGCTTATCTCTGTGGTGCTTTCTTAGCGAATGGGAGCATTCGTGACCCTGAGTCAGGCAAGTATCAGTTGGAAATCAGTTCTGTTTATCTGGACCACGCTCAAGGGATTGCCTCTCTTCTCCAGCAATTTTTATTAGATGGCAAAGTACTTGAGCGCAAAAAGGGTGCTGTGACCTATCTCCAGCGAGCCGAAGACATTATGGACTTCTTGATTGTCATCGGAGCCATGCAGGCGCGTGATGATTTTGAGCGGGTTAAGATTTTACGAGAAACCCGTAACGACCTCAATCGAGCCAATAATGCCGAGACAGCAAATATCGCTCGGACAGTTTCTGCCAGTATGAAGACCATCAACAATATCAGTAAAATCAAAGATATCATGGGCTTAGAAAATCTGCCAGTGGATTTGCAGGAGGTAGCGCAACTGCGGATTCAGCACCCAGACTACTCTATCCAGCAGTTAGCAGATAGCCTCAGCACCCCTCTGACCAAAAGTGGTGTCAACCACAGACTCAGAAAAATCAATAAGATAGCCGATGAATTATAAAACCACGAATCCTATGTGACTCGTGGTTCTTTTCTTATAAACTGGTTGAGTGTTTTGGTTGTACTTTTTGCTCTGGGTCGATGTAGTTGATGGCGTTGTTAACAGCGGTTGGTGCTTCTCCGAGGCCTGTCGCAATCAGATCAATTTTTCCTTCATAGTAGCAACAGTCACCGATAGCATAGATACCTGCTTTGCTGGATTCTTGCTTGCTATTGACGATAATCTTGTGACGGTTGAGGTCCAGACCCCAGTTTTTAAGGTTACCAACAGAAGATTTGAAACCATAGTTGACAAAGAGGTGGTCTAGGTCAATCGTTTCTGTTTCATCAGATTTAACTTTTGTGATTTCCAACTTGTCAAGCGTTTTTCCATCTCCAAGGAGTTGGCTAGGAACGAATGGTGTCTTGATGGATACAGATGATTCTTGTAAGGCTTGAACACTGTGCTCCAAGGCGCGGAAATTATCTCTGCGGTGAACAAGGGTAGTTGGCGCAATTTTTTCAAAAGCCAAAGCCCAATCAACAGCTGAGTCCCCACCACCCAGAATCGTCACTTTCTTATCAGCATATTGCTGGATGTTGGAAACGTGGTAGTGGATATTTTCATAACTCTCAACGCCTTCTAGTTCCAGCGGACGTGGTTTAAAGGCACCGCCACCCATAGCGATGATAACTGTTTTAGACAGGTGACTTCCTTTAGAAGTTGTGATGACAAATCCTTCCTCTTGTTTTTCAATCTCAAGAACCGTTTCATTGAGATGAATAGGGGTATCAAAGCCGTTTAGTTGTTCAATCAAGCGGTTGGTCAATTCTTCTCCAGTCAGGTTTGGGAAACCTGGAACGTCGAGGATTTCCTTTTCAGGATAGAGAATAGCAGGTTGTCCACCTAGTTGTGGAAGGGAGTCGATGATTTGGACCTTGGCTTGGCGTAGGTGGGCATAGAAGGCTGCAAAAAGTCCGACGGGACCACCACCTACAATGGTAATATCATAGAGTTGAGACATGGTTTCTCCTTTGTTTTTTCTAGTCAGTTTATTTTATCATATTTTTTCTTTAATTTAAAATGAAGTAGGATAGGGAAAAAAATGTCAGAAAAATGGTATAATAGAAAGGAACGTGTTTGGACAGAGAGGAGACAGCAGATGAACTTTCAACAATTATCCAACCTGCAATATTGGACTAGCTTGTTTTCTAGTCCTTGGAGTATTGCTATCAATCTGTTTGATATTTTGATTGTGGCCTATATTTTATATCGCTTTACAAAAGCGATAGCTGGCACCAAGATTATGATTTTGGTGCGTGGGGTCGTGATCTTTGTATTAGCCCAGGTTGTGGCCAATATCCTTGGTTTAACAACGATTTCTTGGTTGATTAATCAAATTATCACCTATGGGGTTATTGCTGCGGTTGTTATCTTCTCTCCAGAGATTCGGACTGGTTTGGAACGTTTGGGAAGGGCGACAGATTTTTTTTCTACTGCTCAAATTAGTGCAGAGGAGCAAATGATTCGCGCCTTTGTCAAGTCGGTTGAATATATGAGTCCTCGTAAGATTGGTGCTCTGGTTGCCATTCAACGAGTTCGGACTTTGCAAGAATACATCGCTACAGGTATCCCCTTGGATGCCAACATTTCATCTGAACTTCTCATTAATATCTTTATCCCCAACACTCCCCTACATGATGGTGCTGTGATTATCAGAGAAAATCGAATTGCAGTGACTTCGGCCTATCTACCCTTAACAGAAAGGACAGGGATTTCCAAGGAATTTGGAACCAGACACCGGGCGGCTATCGGTTTATCAGAAGTGTCGGATGCCTTGACTTTCATCGTCTCAGAGGAAACAGGTGGCATTTCTATTACCTATAACGGTGTTTTCAAGCACGACTTGACGATTGAAGAATTTGAAGCAGAGCTACGAAGAATTCTTTTGCCAGCCGTTGAGGAAAAAGTCAGTTTCAGGGACCGTTTGCTAGGAGGTTGGAAAAATGAGAAAAAATAGCTTATATATTATCTCATCTCTCTTTTTTGCTTGTGTCTTATTCATCTATGCAACATCGACTAATTTTCAAAATAACAATACTGTAAGGCAGGTCAAATCAGAAACCTACACCAATACGATAACAAATGTTCCTATCGATATTCATTACGATAATGACCAGTATTTCATTAGCGGATTTGCATCAGAGGTTTCAGTTGTGCTGACAGGAGCCAATCGTGTGACCTTGGCCAGCGAAATGCAGGAAAGTACTCGTAAGTTTAAGGTCACAGCGGATTTGACGGATGTCAGTGTTGGAACGATTGAAGTTCCCTTGAATATTGAAAATCTTCCAAATGGAATGACTGCTGTGGCAACGCCTCAAAAGATTACAGTAAAAGTTGGGAAGAAGGTTAAGCGAGATGGGATGCTTGTTGTGCCACAAGTTGACCAAAGCCAGATTGATACCAAGCTACAAATTGATAGTGTAACCGTGTCAAATGAACGGGTTTCGGTTACGACAGATCAGGAAACATTAGCGAAGATTGACAAAGTTATTGCGCTTCTGCCTACTAGCGAACGGATTACGGGTAATTATAGTGGTTCAGTACCTTTGCAGGCTATTGATCGCAACGGGGTAGTCTTACCAGTAGTTATTACTCCGTTTGATACGACAATGAAGGTAACTACAAAACCTGTGGTATCGAGTTCAAGTGCATCTAATTCAAGTGCAAGTAGTTCGTCGGAGACATCTTCGTCAACGAAAGCAACTAGTTCAAAAACGAATTAAAAAATAGGAAAAGGATTTTATAAAAATGGGTAAATATTTTGGGACTGATGGAGTCCGTGGAGAAGCTAACGTAGAACTAACACCAGAATTGGCTTTTAAACTAGGACGTTTTGGAGGCTATGTTCTTAGTCAACATGAAACGGAAGCACCGAAAGTCTTTGTAGGACGTGACACACGTATTTCAGGCGAAATGCTAGAATCTGCTTTGGTGGCAGGTCTCCTCTCTGTAGGGATTCACGTCTACAAACTTGGTGTCCTTGCAACACCAGCAGTAGCTTACTTGGTAAAAACTGAAGGAGCCAGTGCTGGTGTCATGATTTCTGCTAGCCACAATCCAGCCCTTGATAATGGAATTAAGTTCTTTGGCGGTGATGGTTTTAAACTAGATGACGAAAAAGAAGCAGAAATTGAAGCCTTGTTAGATGCTGCAGAAGATACTCTTCCTCGTCCAAGTGCTGAAGGCTTGGGAACCTTGGTAGATTATCCAGAAGGCTTGCGTAAGTATGAGGGCTACCTTGTCTCGACTGGAACTCCTCTTGAGGGAATGAAGGTTGCCTTGGATACAGCTAATGGTGCCGCTTCTACAAGTGCCCGTCAAATCTTTGCAGACCTTGGAGCTCAATTGACTGTTATAGGGGAAACACCAGATGGTCTTAACATCAACCTTAATGTTGGTTCAACCCACCCAGAAACCCTTCAAGAAGTGGTCAAAGAAAGCGGCTCAGCTATTGGTTTGGCCTTTGATGGAGACAGTGACCGCTTGATTGCTGTTGATGAAAATGGAGATATCGTTGATGGTGATAAAATCATGTACATCATCGGTAAATACCTTTCTGAAAAAGGACAATTGGCTCAAAATACAATCGTGACAACCGTTATGTCCAACCTTGGTTTCCACAAGGCCTTGGACCGTGAAGGCATTAACAAGGCAGTCACTGCAGTTGGCGACCGCTACGTTGTTGAAGAAATGAGAAAATCAGGTTACAACCTCGGTGGTGAACAGTCTGGTCACGTCATCTTGATGGACTACAATACAACAGGTGATGGCCAATTATCTGCTGTTCAATTGACAAAAATCATGAAGGAAACTGGTAAGAGTTTGTCAGAGTTGGCAGCAGAAGTAACCATCTATCCACAAAAATTAGTCAATATCCGAGTGGAAAATGCCATGAAGGAAAAGGCTATGGAAGTGCCAGCTATCAAGGATATCATCGAGAAGATGGAAGAAGAAATGGCAGGGAATGGCCGTATCCTAGTACGCCCAAGTGGAACAGAGCCCCTCTTGCGTGTTATGGCAGAAGCGCCTACAACAGAAGAAGTAGACTACTATGTTGATACCATCGCAGACGTAGTTCGAGCTGAAATTGGGATTGACTAAATCCTAGAAAACTAGATGAAAATAAAAAATTATGGTACAATAGCTTATAATATTGTAGCCGAGGGAGAAAGACATGAATCTTAAACGTGAACAAGAATTTGTCAGTCAGTATCATTTTGATGCGCGTAATTTTGAATGGGAAAATGAAAATGGAACTCCTGAAACTAAGGTGGATGTGAACTTCCAATTACTCCAGCATGACCAAGAAAATCAAGTGACATCTTTAGTGGTTGTCTTGAGTTTTATGATTGTCTTTGACAAATTTGTTATCAGTGGAACGATTTCCCAAGTTAACCATGTGGAAGGTCGTATTGTCAATGAACCAAGTGAGTTTAATCAAGAGGAAGTTGAAACTTTGGCTCGTCCATGTTTGAACATGCTCAACCGTTTGACTTACGAAGTAACTGAAATTGCATTAGACTTACCAGGAATCAATTTGGAGTTCTAATATGAAATTAGCTGTTATCACAGATTCCTCTGCCTATCTCAGTGCAGAGACCTTGCAAAGAGAAGATTTGTTTGTCTTGGATATTCCTGTCAATATTGATGGTGAGGAGTATGTCGAAGGCATCAATCTGACTGCTGAGGAATTTTACCAAAAAATGGCTCAGGCTTCTGAATTGCCTAAGACCAGTCAACCAAGTATTGCAAAGTTAGATGAAATCTTAACTTCGCTCAAAGAACAAGGTTATACACATGCTTTGGGGCTTTTTCTATCTTCTGGAATTTCAGGTTTTTACCAAAATATCCAGTACATGGTCGATGATTATGAGGGCTTAACCATTGCTTTCCCAGACACTTTGATTACAAGTGCTCCTCTGGGCATCATGGTTGAAAATGTCTTTAACTGGAAAGATCAAGGCGATGATTTTGCCATCATTCAGGATAAGTTAGCTATACAAATTAGTCACACATCTGCTTTCATCATGGTGGATGACTTGGACCACTTGGTGAAAGGGGGACGCCTTTCAAATGGAGCTGCGATTTTGGGCAATCTGCTAAGCATTAAGCCAATCCTTTATTTCAACGACCAAGGTGTGATTGAAGTGTACGAAAAAGTTCGTACTGAAAAGAAAGCAACCAAGCGTTTAATTGAGATTATCAAGGAAGCCACAGCTTCGGGCCAATACCGTATCATTGTCATTCACGGAAATGCTCCTGAAAAGGCTGAAGAATTGCGTCAGCACTTACTTGAATCTGGAGTAGGTACGGATGTTTCACTTGCTACATTTGGTAGTGTCATTGGGACCCACCTAGGAGCAGGAAGTATTGCTCTAGGTTATATTCCAGTGATTTAGTTGGTGTTTCTAGGCTAGTTAAGAAATCTTGTATCATAGAAATTGAACATGGACTATCTTCCTCATGAAAAAAGATGCTTGTCTTGCCTTTCATGGAAAGTCAGTGCCATTCCCTATTTTTCATGGGTAGTTAAGGTCCTTTGTATCATAGAAATTGGACTCGCCTGGAACCCTGTGTGAAAAAGATAGTTCTTCCAAGGAGTATCTACTCCTTGATCAGACCTCCTATTTTCACTTTGTGTTCTTACAGGCTTTGTATCTTAAATAGGAGTAGAGATGAGTATTCGAGTAATTATTGCTGGTTTTAAGGGAAAGATGGGCCAGGCTGCTTGTCAGATGGTCTTGGCTGATCCAGACTTAGACTTGGTAGCAGTTTTGGATCCTTTTGAGTCTGAATCAGAATGGCAGGGTATTCCTGTTTTCAAGGATAAGGCTGATTTAGCAGGCTTTGAAGCGGATGTCTGGATAGACTTTACTACTCCAACTGTTGCCTATGAAAATACACGCTTTGCTCTTGAAAATGGCTTTGCTCCAGTAGTTGGAACAACTGGTTTCACGAGTGAAGAAATTGCAGAGCTAAAAGCATTCTCTCGTGCTCAAGATTTGGGTGGCTTGATCGCTCCAAATTTTGCCTTGGGTGCTGTTTTACTCATGCAATTTGCAAGGCAGGCTGCCAAATATTTCCCAAATGTGGAGATTATCGAGCTCCATCATGACAAGAAAAAGGATGCTCCGAGTGGAACAGCTATTAAAACAGCTGAGTTGATGGCAGAAGTTCGAGAGTCTATTCAGCAAGGTGCAGCAGATGAGGAAGAACTCATTGCTGGTGCTCGTGGTGCTGACTTTGATGGCATGCGGATCCACTCAGTACGTTTGCCAGGCTTAGTAGCCCATCAGGAAGTCATCTTTGGCAATCAGGGAGAAGGATTGACCCTCCGTCATGACTCCTATGATCGCATCTCCTTCATGACAGGGGTGAATTTGGGAATTAAAGAAGTTGTCAAGCGTCATGAGCTTGTTTATGGATTAGAACACTTATTATGAGATTAACGCAAATGCCTTCTGAATTTCAGAAGGCTTTACCAGTATTAGAAAAAATTAAAGAAGCAGGTTTTGAGGCCTATTTTGTTGGGGGCTCTGTTCGAGATGCTCTTCTCAATCGCCCTATCCATGATGTGGATATTGCGACGTCTTCTTATCCAGAAGAGACCAAGCAGATTTTTCCGCGAACTGCCGATATCGGAATCGAGCATGGAACCGTCTTGGTTTTAGATGGGGATGAGGAGTATGAGGTAACTACTTTTCGGACAGAAGATGTCTATGTGGACTACCGTAGACCTAGTGCGGTTTCTTTTGTTCGCTCGCTAGAAGAAGACCTTAAGCGCCGTGATTTCACAGTCAACGCCTTTGCCTTGGATGAGACAGGAGAAATCGTTGACTTGTTCCATGGTTTAGACGATTTGGAAAATCAAGTCTTGAGGGCGGTTGGAGTGGCAAGTGAGCGTTTCAACGAAGATGCTTTGCGGATTATGCGTGGTTTTCGTTTTCAGGCTAGTCTTGGATTTGAACTTGAGTCAGAAACATTTAAAGCTATGAAGACCTTAACGCCACTTTTGGAGAAAATTTCTGTGGAGCGTACCTTCGTTGAGTTTGATAAACTCTTGCTGGCTCCATTTTGGAGAAGGGGCTTGGCTTCCATGATTGAGAGTCAAGCTTATGACTATCTCCCTGATATGGCAGCTAGCCAGGACAAGCTCAATAGACTGTTTGATTTAGAGACTGATTTCACCTTTGAATCTTCAGAGCAAGTCTGGGCGGCTTTACTGTCGGCTTTGGAGATTGAAAATGCGCAGCCATTTTTGAAGGCTTGGAAGACCTCACGGCAGTTTGCCAAGCAAGTTCAGGATTTACTGACTATTTTGTCCTTGCGTGAAAAGGGAGAATTGAGCAAGCGCGATTGTTATCGCTTTGATTTAGGTTTACTTTTACAGGCTGAAAATCTTCGTCAGGCTCAGGGAAAACCAGTCAACCCGCAAGTCATCACAGAAACTTACCAGAGTTTGACCATTCATGATAAGAAAGAAATCCAAATCAACGGTGGCATTTTGATTAAGGAATATGGCTATCAACCAGGTCCAGACTTGGGAGAGATTTTAACAGAGATTGAATATGCCATTGTTGATGGAGAATTGGAAAATGACCACCAAGCCATCCATGCTTATCTGAGGGAGAAAAAATGAGTGATTTTATCGTTGAAAAACTAAGTAAATCCGTTGGTGATAAGACCGTTTTTAAGGATATTTCCTTTATCATCCATAATCTAGACAGAATTGGTTTGATTGGTGTCAATGGGACTGGCAAGACCACCCTTTTAGATGTCCTTTCTGGTGTTTCTGGCTTTGATGGGGATGTCAGTCCTTTTTCAGCAAAGAATGATTACCAGATTGGTTACTTGACCCAAGATCCTGATTTTGATGATAGCAAGACGGTCTTGGATACGGTCCTATCTAGTGAACTAAAGGAAATCCAGCTCATTCGTGAGTATGAATTGATCATGCTCAACTACAGTGAGGACAAGCAGGCGCGTTTGGAACGGGTCATGGCAGAGATGGATTCTCTTCAAGCTTGGGAAATTGAGAGTCAGGTTAAGACCGTTCTTAGCAAGCTGGGGATTCAGGACTTATCGACTCCAGTTGGGGAATTGTCAGGTGGTCTAAGAAGACGGGTTCAGTTGGCGCAAGTCTTACTTGGCAACCACGATCTCTTGCTTTTGGACGAGCCGACCAACCATCTGGATATTGCGACTATTGAGTGGCTGACCCTCTTTTTGAAAAATTCCAAGAAGACCGTCCTTTTTATTACCCACGATCGTTATTTCTTGGATGCTTTGTCAACACGGATTTTCGAGTTGGATCGAGCTGGATTGACGGAGTATCAGGGCAATTATCAGGACTATGTTCGCCTAAAGGCGGAACAGGATGAGCGTGATGCGGCTCTTCTCCACAAAAAGGAACAACTTTATAAGCAAGAATTGGCCTGGATGCGCAGACAACCGCAGGCGCGTGCAACCAAGCAGCTAGCTCGTATCAATCGTTTCCACGACCTGAAAAAGGAAGTTTCAGGTGGCGTTGCTGAGACAGACTTGACCATGAACTTTGAAACCAGTCGTATTGGGAAGAAAGTCATCGAGTTTCAGGATGTTTCCTTTGCTTATGATGACAAGATAATTTTGCAAGATTTTAATCTCTTGGTGCAGGCTAAAGATCGTATTGGAATTGTTGGGGATAACGGTGTTGGGAAATCAACCCTCCTCAACTTGATTGCAGGCAGTCTTGAGCCGACAGTAGGACAAGTTGTGATTGGGGAAACTGTTCGCATCGCCTATTTCTCTCAGCAAATTGAGGGTTTGGATGAAAGCAAGCGAGTGATCAATTACTTGCAGGAAGTGGCAGAAGAGGTCAAGACCAGCGGTGGTTCTACAACTTCGATTGCAGAGCTGCTGGAGCAGTTCCTTTTCCCACGTTCGACGCATGGAACCTTGATTGAGAAATTGTCTGGGGGAGAGAAAAAACGCCTTTATCTCCTCAAACTGCTCTTGGAAAAACCAAATGTTCTTCTTTTAGACGAGCCAACCAATGATTTGGATATTGCAACCTTGACAGTTTTGGAGAATTTCTTGCAAGGATTTGCGGGACCAGTTTTGACTGTTAGTCACGACCGCTATTTCTTGGATAAGGTGGCGACTAAGATTCTCGCTTTTGAGGATGGTAAAATTCGTCCTTTCTTTGGTCATTACACCGACTATCTTGATGAAAAAGCCTTTGAAACAGATATGGCCAATCAAGTGCAAAAAGCCGAAAAGGAAAAAGTGGTCAAGGTTCGAGAAGACAAGAAACGCATGACCTACCAAGAAAAGCAGGAGTGGGCAAGCATTGAAGGCGATATTGAAGCCTTGGAAAATCGTATCGTTGCTATTGAAGAGGAGATGCAGGCCAACGGCTCTGACTTTGGTAAGTTGGCTACTCTCCAAAAAGAACTGGATGAGAAAAACGAAGCACTCCTTGAAAAATACGAACGCTATGAGTATCTAAGTGAATTTGATAACTAGAAGAATAGAAAAATCCCGTCTTATGACAGGATTTCTCTATTCTTTTTTGGTTTCTTGATGAAAGATATTTTGCCAGGTTTCGTGGCGACGCCAGATACTGGTATGGACAATACCATCTAACTCATAGCAGATGAGTTTAGTCTTCTGACTGATGGAAGTGATTTGGATGTCCTTGATGGCAGAATTCAAGTCTTTTTCGGCTTTATAGGCCTCTTTATTCATCTGCTCTCCATCTTGACGAATATAGACAAAATCGTCAGCCAAGAGTTCTTCCAGTTGATTTCCTTGGTCAATCAATTGTTCGCGCATAAGCAATTTTTTGTAGACATTGTCTAAAATTTCATCCTCAGGGATAGGTGCTGGCTCGATATGGATATCGGTATCAAAGACGCCAAAACGTTCCTCCAGCATAGACTCGACCTGATCCGCAATCTCGTGGCTCTCATAAACCGACAAGTCAGGATTCATCTCCAGCGTGATATCTAGGTAGATATTGCTACCGTAGGTGCGACCTCTTTGAGATTTAACCTTGCTAATTTTGGGAATTTCCATAATGGCCTTTTGATAGTCCTCAAGCAGACGGTCGTCAAAGCCGTCTGAAAGACTAAAGGAAGACTCGATAAAGATATCATAGGCAGTCTTTAAGATAAAGAAAGTGATGATAATGGCAACCAGTTTATCCACAATGGGATAATTGAAACTGCTAGCTAGGATGGCAATAGTAGTACCAAGTGAGGTAAGAGCATCAGAAAGATTGTCCTTGGCGGCAGCCCTCAGTGCTTTGGAGTTGGATTTCTTACTGAGGCGAGTATTGTAGAGATAAACTAGAAACATAATCGCTGCAGAAATGATTCCTAGGGTTGCACCAAGAGGGTCAATGACCGTTTCTTCATGACTGAGAATTTTTTGAATGGTATCCCGAAGTACATCGAAACCGACATAAAACATGATGATGGAAGTGATTAAGCTAGCCAAATCTTCAATCTTCCAGTGACCAAAACGGTGGTCACGGTCTGCAGGCTGGCGTGCCATCCGAATGCCTATCAAGAGGGCAACATTTCCAATGATGTCCGACACGTTGTTAAAGCCATCAGCCACCAAACTGGATGAATGGAGGAGGTGCCCAGTTGCTAATTTTGCTGCAGACAAGATCAAATAGGTCGAAATGCTGATAATGGCCCCACGCTCAGCTAACTTGAGATTTGAGATAGATTGCTTCATTCAACTTCCTTTCTAGTCACATAGCATTCTACCATTATACTGGTTTTCAAGGGAAAATTCAAATAGGATGGATAAAAGTAAGAAAATACAAAACAGAAAATACTTTTTTTTTTTAGGAAACATGATAGAATGATATCTGGAAGTTTATGCTTTTTTATACAAAAATATTAGCAGATACCAAAGGAGATTATATGAAAACATTGATTGTTATTCCTGCTCTAAATCCTCCACTTGATTTAATTAAATACATAGAAAAATTAAGACTATCTGGGTTAGAAAATATTTTAATTGTAGACGATGGAAGTAGGCCTGAATTTAAAAATATTTTTGAAAACCTAAGAGATGAACAGGGATGTCAAATATTAACTCATGCAAAAAATTTAGGAAAAGGACGTGCCTTAAAAAATGCCTTTAACTATTTTCTGACAATGCCAAATGTAGAAGAATATAACGGGATTGTCACTGCTGATTCGGATGGACAACATAGGGTTGAAGATGTCTTATCTATGGTAGAGATAATTTCTAATTATCCTGATTCGCTAATTTTAGGTTGTCGTGATTTTGATTCTGAAAATGTACCGCCAAAAAGTAAATTTGGGAATAAGCTTACAAAATTAGTATTTAAATTGCTTTATGGTCGCAAAATTACAGATACTCAGACTGGACTTCGAGGCTTTCCAAAGGCAATTCTGCATGATATGTTAGAAATTCCAGGTGAACGGTTTGAGTATGAAACTAAAATGTTAATACATACATTTGATAAATTGATTCCAATCAAAGAAATAACTATTGAAACTATTTACTTTGATGATAATGCTGAAACTCATTTCAATCCTATTAAAGATTCATTGAGAATTTACAAAGTAATCTTTGTCTCATTTTTTAAATATTTGTTATCTTCTCTTTCTTCCTTTTTAGTTGATATTGGGTTGTTTCAGTTGTTTCTTTGGATTTCTCTATCTGTAGGGATTCATAGGGGAGCACTATTGATTTTATTATCGACTATTTTAGCAAGAATAATCTCATCTTATTTTAATTTTACAATGAATAAGAATTTTGTCTTTGATGGTGAAAAAAGAATTCATAAAACGATTGTTAAATACTATAGCTTGGCTGTTTTCCAAATGTTATTATCTGCAGCAATGGTGACAGTCATTTGGAATATGTTTTCTGGTTCTGAAACAGCCATTAAAATAGTAGTAGATACAATTTTATTTCTTGCTAGTTATCAAGTTCAAAGAAGGTGGGTGTTTAGATAGTGATAAATAAGTTGAACTTTAGTGTTGTAAAGAGTATTATCTTATCTTACTATTTTACACTTTTGTTAACATTAGACAAAAAAATAGTTGTTAATAGTTATATAACGTTTTTAAGAGTATTTCAAACAGAAACATTGATTACAGCAACAATATTCTTATCAGTTTTATATTTCATAAATAAAAATAAGTTATCTTCTTTAACTAAGAGAGAATCTATGATTATAAAAGTATTTTCGTCAATTTTAGCATTTATTTTTGTAATCGGAGAAGATATAACACACACACAAGCATTATTTAGGGGGAGTTTGAACCGATATTCTTTTATATTGTTTTTTATTCTTTTGATAGGATATTATCTTATCTTTAAGTATTTTTTACATTTAGTTTGGGATAAATACAATGTTCATGTAAAAAAATTCGATATTGAGTTGAATACATTTAGGCTTAAGATAGATAGGCGAAAATATTTCAGTCTATTAACTCCATTTCTTTTGGTTAGAATACTAGCATTTATACTGTTGTATCCAGGTGTTACAACGTATGATAGTATGGTAATAATAGGTGAAGGTCTAGGGATTTATCCATTGACAAATTCCCACCCATATTTATTTACCTATACTGTAAGTCTATTTACAAAATTTGGTATAAAATTTTTAGGAGGGGTTGGTGTTGGAGTAGCGATTTTCAATTTTCTTACTCTAGTAATAACAACTTTAATTTATGTATATGTATTATATAGAATTTTTGAACTAAGTAATAATAAATGGTTGAACAGATGTTTATATTTATTCTATCTTTTGTTTCCAAATTTTATAATAGTTAGTTTTACGATGTATAAAGATGTATATATGGTAAATGCACTAATGTTGTTTTTTCTATGTATTATATATATTCTTTATCAACCAGCTAAATTTTTTGAGAATAAGAATTTCTTATTTATGTTTATTATCTCCTTTTTTGGGATATATATGATGCATAGAAAGGCTGTTATTTATATAATTGTTGGGATTCTTATACTATTTATTTTTAACAAACGCTACTACAAGAAAATTTTGTTCTATTCTTTAGTATCAATAAGCTTTACTTTGATAATAAATTTTATTGCAAGTTCCTTAATTCAGCCACAAGAATCAAGAAAGAGGTATGATTATTTAGCACCTAGATTTCAACAACTTGCTGCTGCTGTATACTATCATCCAGATTCATTTTCTAGTGAAGAATTAGCTTTTTATGATTCTACATTAGGTCTAGAAAATAACAAGAAATTTGTTTATTATAAAGCTGATCCAATTAAAGATAGCATGAAAAATGAACAATTTGAGGGAAGAGAGCACGAATTTTTTAAATTATGGTTTAAGGGTTATCTTACTCATCCAAAGACTTATATAGATGCATTATTAAATTTGTCTGTTTCATATTGGTATCCATATAATTTTTCAGATTTGACGTATATGGGAAATTATTATCAGGTTATGTATGAAGATAGTAGCAATGTTTATGGAAATACAACTTCACTTGATGATGGATGGAAGAATCAAACAAAGTTTAAGAAGCTACAAGAATTCTATTGGAATATACATAAGACGATTTCTTATTTACCAGTTTTTTCTATATTTTATAGTGCAGGGTTATATACAATCTTATTGTTAATTATTTTGATGATTTCATTATTGAGGAGAGATTATAAGATTTTAGGTTTAATAATTATATGTGTTTCAATAATACTAACGTGCATTTATTCTCCAATTGTAAATTATTTTAGATATTCGTATGTATTCATGGCTATAATCCCTTTGTTACTTCCCTTCCTTTTTTTAAAGAGGCGATAGGAGCTTCCGATATGTTGAGTAGTTAAATATTCTTGAATTTTCTTCAAAATTTGGTATAATAGTACTACTCAAGGGAGTAGCTGGCAGAAACCTGTGATAGTGTCGTCATTCCGAATTTTATACTGAAAAGTATGCTTTCCGGCACTATCTTAAACAGCGAGACTTGTTATGATTAACAGGTCTCTTTTTGTTTGTCGTGAAAAGATACGATAAGGAAAAGAGAGTCTGTTTTGCACACAATGTCAAGGAGGAGACACATGTCAAAAGAACAAAAACGCCAAGCGTTTTACACTCAGAGTCCTGAAGAGGTCTTGAAGGCTGTGGATGCGACCGAGCAAGGTTTGTCATCTAGCGAAGCGCAGAAACGCCTTGCTGAATTTGGCCATAATGAACTCGAAGAAGGCGAGAAACGATCAATCCTAGTCAAATTCATTGAGCAATTTAAGGATTTGATGATTATCATCCTAGTTGCGGCAGCTATTTTGTCAGTTGTGACTTCTGGTGGGGAAGATATCGCAGATGCCATTATCATCCTAGCCGTGGTTATCATCAACGCTGCCTTTGGTGTTTACCAAGAAGGAAAAGCCGAAGAAGCGATCGAAGCCCTCAAATCTATGTCAAGTCCAGCTGCTCGGGTTCTTCGTGATGGTCATATGGCTGAGATTGACTCTAAAGAATTGGTACCAGGCGATATCGTTGCCCTTGAAGCAGGCGACGTGGTACCAGCAGACCTACGTTTACTAGAAGCTAACTCTCTTAAAATCGAAGAAGCAGCCTTGACAGGTGAGTCTGTGCCAGTCGAAAAAGACTTGACAGTTGAACTTGCTGCAGATGCTGGTATTGGTGACCGTGTCAACATGGCCTTCCAAAACTCTAACGTAACCTATGGTCGCGGTATGGGTGTTGTTGTCAATACAGGGATGTATACTGAAGTCGGTCACATCGCAGGTATGCTTCAAGACGCTGATGAGACTGATACACCCCTCAAACAAAACTTGAATAACCTTTCTAAGGTCTTGACCTATGCTATCTTGGTTATTGCACTTGTTACTTTTGTAGTTGGTGTTTTCATTCAAGGTAAAAATCCACTCGGTGAGTTGATGACCTCTGTTGCGCTTGCCGTTGCAGCCATTCCAGAAGGGCTACCAGCTATCGTAACTATCGTTCTTGCCCTTGGTACTCAAGTTTTAGCTAAACGTAACTCTATCGTTCGTAAGTTGCCAGCTGTAGAAACTCTTGGTTCAACAGAAATCATCGCTTCTGATAAGACTGGTACGCTGACTATGAACAAGATGACCGTCGAAAAAGTCTTCTACGATGCAGTCCTACATGACTCAGCTGATGACATTGAACTGGGTCTTGAAATGCCGCTTCTTCGTTCAGTTGTCTTGGCAAATGATACGAAAATTGATGTGGAAGGCAACCTGATTGGTGACCCAACCGAAACAGCCTTCATCCAATATGCCTTGGACAAGGGCTACGATGTTAAAGGATTTTTAGAGAAATATCCTCGTGTAGCTGAATTGCCATTTGATTCTGAACGTAAGCTCATGTCAACGGTTCACCCATTGCCAGATGGTCGTTTCCTTGTAGCAGTCAAGGGTGCGCCAGACCAACTTTTGAAACGTTGTGTTCTTCGTGACAAAGCTGGGGATATTGCTCCGATTGATGAGAAGGTTACAAACCTCATTCATACAAACAACTCTGAAATGGCCCATCAAGCCTTGCGTGTTCTTGCAGGTGCTTATAAGGTTGTTGATAGTATTCCAGAAAACCTTACTTCTGAAGAGCTTGAAAATGATTTAATATTCACTGGTTTGATTGGGATGATTGACCCTGAACGTCCTGAGGCAGCTGAGGCTGTTCGTGTGGCTAAGGAAGCTGGAATTCGTCCAATCATGATTACGGGTGACCATCAAGATACTGCAGAAGCTATTGCTAAACGTTTGGGAATCATTGACGCAAACGATACAGAAGGCCACGTTTTAACTGGTGCTGAGCTCAACGAACTATCTGATGAAGACTTTGAAAAAGTAGTTGGTCAATACTCTGTTTATGCCCGTGTGTCTCCAGAACACAAGGTTCGTATTGTCAAGGCTTGGCAAAAACAAGGTAAGGTCGTTGCCATGACAGGTGACGGTGTCAATGATGCGCCAGCTTTGAAAACAGCCGATATCGGTATTGGTATGGGAATCACTGGTACAGAGGTCTCTAAGGGAGCATCTGACATGATTCTTGCAGATGATAACTTTGCGACTATCATTGTTGCAGTGGAGGAAGGACGTAAGGTCTTCTCAAACATTCAAAAGACTATTCAGTACTTACTTTCTGCCAATACTGCTGAAGTATTAACCATCTTCCTATCAACCTTGTTTGGTTGGGATGTCTTGCAGCCAGTTCATCTTTTGTGGATCAACTTGGTAACCGATACTTTCCCAGCTATCGCTCTAGGTGTTGAGCCAGCTGAGCCTGGTGTCATGAACCATAAACCACGTGGACGCAAGGCAAGCTTCTTCTCAGGTGGTGTTTTGAGTTCTATCATCTATCAAGGTGTACTCCAAGCAGCTATTGTTATGAGTGTTTATGGTCTTGCGATTGCTTACCCAGTTCATGTGGGTGACAATCATGCCATTCATGCAGATGCTCTTACTATGGCCTTTGCAACCCTTGGTTTGATTCAGCTTTTCCATGCCTATAACGTCAAATCTGTCTACCAATCAATCTTGACAGTTGGCCCATTCAAGTCTAAGACCTTTAACTGGTCAATCTTGGTATCCTTCATCCTTCTCATGGCAACAATCGTCGTAGAACCGCTTGAAGGCATCTTCCACGTAACCAAACTAGACTTGTCACAATGGGGAATCGTTATGGCTGGAAGCTTCTCAATGATTATCATTGTCGAAATCGTTAAGTTTATCCAACGCAAACTTGGCTTTGACAAGAATGCGATTTAAAAAGAAAGTCATCTTCGGATGGCTTTTTACTACAGTTGAGGGAAAGGGATTACAGTTATCGGCTTTTGTGCTATAATTGCTATAATATAGTAAAAAGCAAGAGGAGTGTGAGGAAGTGGAAAAGAAAATTGTGAAGGATATTTTGTTTTTATCTCAGGTGTCTCAGCCTGCAAGTCAGGAAGACCTGTATCTTGCTAGAGACTTACAAGATACGCTCTTAGCAAATCGTGAGACCTGTGTTGGTCTGGCTGCCAATATGATTGGGGTGCAGAAGCGCGTGATTATCTTTAATCTTGGCTTGGTTCCCGTGGTCATGTTTAATCCAGTGCTCCTGTCCTCTGAAGGATTTTATGAGACAGAGGAAGGCTGTTTGTCATTGACAGGTGTGAGACCTACTAAGCGTTATGAAACCATAAGGGTGTCCTATCGTGATAGCAAGTGGCAGGAACAGATCATGACCTTGACAGGCTTCCCAGCACAGATCTGCCAGCATGAACTGGATCACTTGGAAGGACGAATCATTTAGGAGGAAAGCAAATGAAACGAATAGTCTTTGAACTTATTTTTATCGCAACGACCTGGTATATCTTTTTACCGCCTCTTAACCTGACTAGCTGGGAATTTCTCTTTTTCCTCTGTGGGCATTTGCTGGTTGTGGCAGTCTTATTTGGATTTGGCAAGGGAATCAATTTGGTCAAAACGGTTCATGTGCGCCACGGCAAGGCAGAAGCTGCCTTAAATCTAGAGGGTTTCAAAATCAATCGGTTAGGGAAAATCCTTTTAGCTTCTATTGGAGGAATTCTTCTCTTGGCAGCTTTGGTTTCCTTGGTGACTTCTAGCATTTTTCAGGCTAAAAATTATGCCAATGTAGTCACGGTTACGGAAAAAGACTTTACTGATTTTCCTAAGACTGATACCAGTAAGGTTCCTATCTTAGATAGAAGTACCGCTGAAAAAATTGGGGACCGCTACTTGGGTTCCCTAACAGATAAGGTGTCGCAGTACGTAGCGGCAGATACCTATACCCAATTGACAATTGATGGGAAGCCTTATCGGGTTACACCACTAGAATACGCAGATCCTATCAAGTGGTTTAATAATCAGGCCAAGGGAATCGGCGAGTATATCAAGGTAGACATGGTGACTGGAAATGCGGACTTGGTGGACTTGAAGACACCAATCAAGTATTCGGATTCGGAGTATTTTAACCGTGATGTCAAGCGTCACCTGCGCTTGAAGTACCCAACTAAAATCTTCAAGACTCCATCTTTTGAGGTGGACGATGAAGGTAATCCTTTCTATGTGGCTACGGTTTACCAAAAGCAATTTGGACTTGCGGTTCCCCGTCCTGTTTCAGTCATTATCTTGGATGCTACAAATGGAGAAACCAAGGAATACAGCTTATCAGAAGTCCCAGAATGGGTAGACAGGGTCTATCCAGCTGAGGAAACCATTGAGCAAATCAACTACAACGGCAAGTACAAGGACGGTTTCTGGAATGCTATGATTTCCAAGAAAAACGTGACCCAGACTACCAAGGGCTATAATTACTTGTCTATCGGCAATGACATCTATCTCTACACAGGTGTGACGTCGGCCAATGCAGATGAAAGTAATCTTGGTTTTATCCTAGAAAATATGCGAACAGGTGAAATTACTAAGTTCAATTTAGCCTCTGCGACCGAAGAATCGGCCCGTGAATCAGCCGAAGGTGCTGTTCAGGAGAAATCCTACAAGGCAACCTTCCCAATCCTCATCAACCTCAATGACAAGCCTCTCTACATCATGGGCTTGAAGGACAATGCTGGTCTGGTCAAAGAGTATGCTCTGGTAGACGCAGTTGAGTACCAAAATGTTATCGTAGCCACGACAGTAGAAGAACTGCTCAGTAAATATGCCAATAAAAACGATCTTGAGATTGACAATGCAACAACTGAAAGTATCAAAGGAGTGGTAGCAGACCTCAAATCAGCTGTTATCAAGGGCGACACCGTCTACTTCTTTAAAGTTGATGGTAAGATATATAAGGTCAAGGCCTCAGTATCAGATGACCTTCCTTACCTTGAAAATGGTAAAACCTTCGAAGGTCAAGTAGGAAAAGACAATTATCTCAAGACATTTAAAGTGCAGTAAGATAAACCTCGGTCAAGCCGAGGTTTTTCAGATGAATTTCTTGGTAGCGGCAAAAAAATATGCTACACTATTAATATGAAAATTTTAATCCCTACAGCAAAAGAAATGAACACAGACTTGCCAAGTATCGAAGCAACTTCTTTAAAACCAGAAAGCCAGGCCGTGCTGGATGCCTTGGCCCGCTATTCTGCTAGTCAATTGGAGAGTTTTTACAAGGTATCAGCTGAGAAAGCGGCGGAAGAATTTCAACATATCCAAGCTTTGAAAAGTCAAACTGCTCAACACTACCCAGCCTTGAAACTTTTTGATGGGCTTATGTACCGTCATATCAAGCGAGACAAACTGACCGAGATAGAACAGGCCTATCTTGAAAATCATGTCTTTATTACTTCGGCTTTGTACGGAGTCGTACCAGCCTTGTCACCCATAGCCCCTCACCGTTTGGACTTTTTGATGAAGTTAAAAGTCGCTGGTAAGACTTTGAAGAGCCATTGGAAGGCAGCCTATGATGAAGCTGTGAAGCAGGAAGAAATGATTTTTTCTCTCTTGTCGTCCGAGTTTGAGACTGTGTTTTCTAAGGAAATCAGAGAAAAAATGGTGACCTTCAAATTCATGGAGGATAGAGGTGGTCAGCTGAAGATTCACTCAACCATTTCCAAGAAAGCGCGTGGTGCCTTCCTAACATCTCTAATAGAAAATCAAGTACAAACTGTGGAGGAAGCACGTCGCTTGAACTTTGCCGGATTTGCCTACCGAGAAGATTTGTCACAACCACAGGAATTGGTTTTTGTTAAGGAAGTTTAGAAATCAGATAAGAGAAAAAGTCAGCAGGATTATGCTGACTTTTTTCTAGCTTATAAAGTATTGGACAAATGAATCTCATTTGATAAAGTATTAAGATGATTAGCCAAATCCATTATTGACAGATGATTTTGACAAATAAACTTCTTGGTAATTCCTGGAATATAGAAATTAGACACGATGATATCATAACCTGTCTGATTTAAAATCTCAGGACTCGTTTCCAATTCATCCCAAGTATCGAAGGTAAAGCGGTTATTACAGTAGTAGGAAAGCATATCAACAAAGGTAAGGGATATAGCATGGTCAAAATTACTGATAATCAAAACCTTGATAGGTGGTCGATTTTCTAACAACTGAGTAGAGAGGTTTTCAGCATGGGTTAAGATGGTGTACATCAGATGTTCCAACTGTTCAGGATGGTCATGCTGTCCAATTGCCTGACGATATTGGGCCAGTTCTTGACGTGCACTTCCCATAAAGTCTGGGAAGTAAACTTCAAATTTTTTAATCGTCAATGCTTTTTGTTCAAATAAGATTGGGGTAGAAAAGATTTCCTGTCTTTCAAAGAAAGCAGTGTTGTGTAAATGCCAAATAAGCTCATCGTGGTTAGTAAAAGTAATCTTATATTGTTTTGCTAGGCGTTCTAATATTTGACTAAGTAATTGGTAAGAGTATCTTGCTTCACTGTTATCTTCTAAAGAGTTGAAGAACTCTTGAGGATCTAAGAAAAGATTGTTTTGAATAAAGGAAATAAAAATTTGTGCGATGATATCTGGAGTGATTTCCAGTCCCAGTTTTTCAGAAAAATGGACAAGTATCTCCTCAAAGTTTGGAATACTCATCAAAAGAGGGTAGTATTCATCGTTAAAATGATTGGGTAAGTCGACGAAATGACCACTTTTGATGCGGTAAATACTGATAGCTATCATCAATTTATACATTCTATAAATTGAAAATCGCATCGGGTAATTCGTGATTTTATAGAAGAAATCAGCAAACTCTGTTAAATCCTCTTCAGGAAGGTCAGGAAAAGGCCAGTCTAGGAAATAATAGCGCTCAGAAAAATATTGGGCAAAAAAATAGCGAATATCGATTTCATTCCCACGTATTTCGGATGGAGTAAATGATAGTTCAATTTGGAATTGAGTTGACAGAGTTTTTGTAATATTTCTGCCCAATCGATAGAGGTTGGCATTACTAGAGTGAAGATTTTCTATTGTTCGATAAATAGGTAGGCCCTCATTAAAAAACATATACTCTAGTAATCGAAAAGATTGAGAATGAGCAAGAAAATATTGATAAACATCTTCAACGCTAGTATTAACTTCTAAATCTATCATAATTCCGTTAACAGAAGACTGGATATCGATAGTTGGAAAGGCAGCACGCAATTCATTTAAATCACTTTTTAAGATTCGTTCAGTACATCCTAATTCGTCGGCAAGTTCATGTAATTTCATCCAATCACGATGTTGGATTAGGGTTTCCATTAAACGTAATTGTCGCTGATCTTTCGTAGATAAAAGGTTACGCATATAGGTATTTCCTCCTTAATTTATTATATCATGTTTTTGTCTAAAAAGTACAAAAAACTTAGAGTAAGAAAATTGTCGTTAGTAATCAGAAAATTTAGAATAAGATAAGTGGCTCTTAGGTACAAAAAGAGAATATATTAATTGTATAGAAAATATTGATTTATATATCAAATAGTTGTAGAGTGGGAATTATAAAATATTATCTAGGAGTTCAAAATGAAACATTCACATAAGAAATCATTTGACTGGTATAGCATGCAACAACGATACTCTATTCGTAAGTATCACTTTGGTGCAGCTAGTGTCTTGCTCGGGACAGCCTTAGTCTTGGGAACTGCTGCCAATGCGCAAGCAGTACAAGCAGAGGAACATAACCCAGAAGCTACTAACAGTGTTTCTGTTGATAAGGTAGAAGAAGCTACAAAACCAGCAGAAGTTGCTACACCTAAAAAAGAAACAACCTATGCAGCTCCAACTGTAGCTAATCCAGTAGAAACGACTCCAGCTAAAACTGAAGAAGCTACTAAACCAGCAGAAAAAGTTGAAGAAGCAAAAGATAAAAAAGAGGAAGTAAAGCAGCAAGATGCTGTTGACAAGTCAAAATTGTTAACGGCTCTTTCGCGTGCTAAAAAACTAGAAAGCAAGTTATATACAGAAGCAAGTGCTGCTAACTTGCAAGCAAGTATCCAAGCTGGTCAAGGTTTGCTTGGAAAAGCAGATGCAACTGAAGCTGAAGTAACAGCAGCAGAGTCATCTATCCAATCAGCTATTATTGGGCTAGAACTTCGTTCTAACACTGATAAAGGAACTGTATCAGAAACTCCTGTAGCGAAGAAAGCTGATATAGTTGAAGCGAAGGAAGAGACTAAACCAGCTGCAACAACTGATCGTTCAGCTGTTGATAGCGCTGTTTTGCCAACTAGCACAGCTGCCAAAGTAGAAACAACTTCAGCTCCAGCATCTACTAATGAAATCTTGAAACCAGGTTTGAGCCTTTCTGATGCTCGCCAAAACCCAGCTATCCGTAAGGAAGACTTGGATAAAGGGCATAGTGGTTTTAGAGCTTCTAGCAATCCAGCCAACCCAATCGTCTCAGGTTCTGGTAACACAGTTGCGTTTTCAGACATCAGTCAAGCTGGTCGTAGTTATAGTTTCCGAGGCTACGGGAACTCACGTGGTGGGAATTCAATTCATTACGATGTAACAACAGTACGTCAAGGTAATAGATTGAACTTCACAATTGAATATTCTGGTCCAGGTGAATTTGTTAATAATAACTTTATCTTGGACAAAGGGGATGGATTTGGAAATCCTTCCAATGCAACTATCACAACCCCAAGATTGAGAGAACAATCAAAACCCATTAGCCAGGGTGCCAACTACGTATCTCACTCAGGATACAGTATGACTTCTGCTACTTCAACAAGTGAGAGACAAACAATCAGATTTAGTTTGCCTATCATTAATCCAAATGGTGACTTGTCTGTACGTTTGAAACCAGTTACTTTTAACGTAAACCAAGGTGGAGGTAGTGCAGCAACAAGTAATGACCCGTATAGTAACTCTAACTATTATTATAGAGCAACCCCACTATACTTGGATGCAAACCCTTATGGCGGTACTAATAATAAGACTGTTTCAGAAGACATTGACTTCCAAACTGTCTATCTTCCAACTAGTAAGTTACCAGAAGGTCAAACTAGATTAGTTCGAGAAGGTGAAAAAGGACAACGTCAAATTACCTATAAAGTCCATCGATTTGGTAACGAAACACTTTTAGGATTGCCAATTAGTAATTCTGTTACTAAAGAAGCCAAGCCACGTATTATGCAAATTGGTGTGGCTAAAGAGCTAATCGATACAGTAAAACCACGTGTTGATCAAAATAAAGTTGGTGATACAAATAACCTCACTTTCTATCTTGATAACGATGGCAACGGTGTTTATACTGAAGGTGTAGACGAACTTGTTCAAAAAATTGCTATTAAAGATGGAGCCAAAGGTGAAAAAGGAGACCAAGGTGAACGCGGTCTAACTGGAGCTAAAGGTGAAAAAGGAGAGCAAGGCGAACGCGGTCTCACTGGAGCTAAAGGTGAAAAAGGAGACCGAGGCGAACGTGGTCTCACTGGAGCTAAAGGTGAAAAAGGAGACCAAGGTCAGGCAGGTCGTGACGGTGTAACTCCAACCGTAACCGTTAAAGATAATAAAGATGACGGCACTCATACTATTACGATTAACGACGGTAGAGGTAATGTTACAAGTACTGTTGTAAGAGATGGTTTCGATGGTGCAAGTCCATTAGTTGCGACTCAACGAAATGACGCAGATAAAACAACGACCGTTATCTTCTATTATGACCAAAATGATAACAACGAATTTGATGCAGGCGATACAAAACTAAAAGAAGTTGTAATTGCAGATGGAGCCAAAGGTGAAAAAGGGGACCAAGGCGAACGTGGTCTAACCGGAGCCCAAGGTGAAAAAGGAGACCGTGGAGACCGTGGTGAAACAGGAGCAGCGGGACGTGACGGAAAAACTCCTAAAGTTACAACTGCTCGTGGAGCAGATGGCCGCAGTACTGACATTACATTTACAGTTCCAGGAGAAGAACCTGTAACAGTTAACATTAAAGATGGTAAAGATGGACGTACACCAACCATCGACTTAAATGCCTTAGCTGAAGCAGCAGCAAGATTAAACAATCAAAGAAGCGGAAGAGTAAGAAGAGCTTTAGCAGACGCCCCATCTACAGCACCAGCAGAAAAACCAAGAGAAGGTACTCTTATTACAGCGTACTTTGATAACAATGGTAATGGTCGATACGATGAAGGTATAGATGAATTAATTGCTAAACAACCAATTTATAATGGTACAGACGGTGCCAATGGTGCAGCAGGTGCAGCCGGACGTAATGGTGCTGAACTATTAAGTGGACCTAAACCACCAACATCAAATGATGGTAAAGATGGTGACACTTATATCGATGCAACTACAGGTGATGTTTACAAAAAAGAAGGTGAAAACTGGAACCAAATTGGTAACATTCGTGGACCTCAAGGTCTAAAAGGTGAAGCCGGAGTTGCAGGACCACAAGGACCTAAGGGAGATCAAGGTGCCCAAGGTCTTCAAGGACCAGCGGGACGTGATGGAGCGCAAGGACCAGCAGGACGCGACGGACGTGAAGGTGTACCAGGACCAGCGGGACGCGACGGACGTGATGGAGCGCAAGGACCAGCAGG